>JBEGJD010000448.1:0-3740 GCA_041184765.1 Verrucomicrobiota bacterium
GGCCTGCAGCGGGCACTCCGGGGGGTGATGCGGGTGCACATCAACGACGCCGACCACTCTGCGGAACGACAAGCCGCCGCGGGAGTGCTGGACCTGATCTCCAGCGGCCAGTTGAGGGCGCTCAAGGACAGCCTGTGCAGCGCCAGCTCGATCGCCGCGCCTGGTCGGGCTCCGGGAAAGCCGTCTCCGAAAGGCAGTCGAGCGCGGAAGTCCGCCCGAGCGACCGACAGGCCACAGCCCGGGCCCTGCCCTCGTTCCGATCTCCCCCCTGATCTCGGAGAGCCGTTAACCCGTTCAGAGAGCCCGTGAGAGCGGGGCGGCAAATCCGCCGTTTGCCCACCGTTTCGATGTGACCCTTGGGATCTCTCCACAAACGCGAGAGCGCGCAACCCCCGCCACGGCGCGCCCGCAGGGGGTTTCTCTCGGGTCAGCCTGTAAACAAGACGGTCGGCCTCGCGAGAGGCCGACCGTTTGAACTCCCCTTCCACAGCCGTCGCAAGCCTCAGGGGCAGCGGTTGTCACTCTCTGCATGAAAATGGCGGTTGACGCGCAACAGTAACCGGATTCTGACGGGTTGTGGCCTTCTCAACGCTCAGGTCGAGCTTGGCGGCGGGTTGATCGGTGGCACGGTGGGCATGGTCGATGGTGACTGTGGCCCGGAGCGACGGAAGGAACGACGGCCTCTACGTCGACGCCACGCGAAGAAGAGGAGTCCTGCGGTGAAGACCGCACCGACGAGCAGACCACCCGGAACCCAGCCGGCGAGCAGTGCGCCGAGCGGTGCGGTATCCGCGAACGCCTCGTCCGGTGGATCGGAACTCGCCTGCCAGACGCGGAAGTACTTCTCGCTGGCAAAGAAGAGCCCCGCCCAGACGCAGAGCGTTCCGATCAGCAGGAGCGGAATGCGGCCGAACCAAGACCGGTTGCGGGCCGCCAAGAGCGCGGCGATCATCCCGAGCGTCGCGCCGATGCCGAAGATCGATCGGAACGCCGTGTGATGCGAGTCGCCGTAGGGCCAGTCCCACGACCACCGGAGCAGCCCGCATGCCCCCGTGCCGACTCCGATTGCGAGAGCAATGCCGCGGATAGCCTGTGAACTGCGCCGACGCGTCTCGAATGTCGACGGATCCTCGGGGTCGAACTCCCGTCCGCACTCCGGGCAGCGACCCGTCAAGACGCCGGTCAGGTCGTAGTCGCAGTTGAGGCAGAGAATCTCTCGACCCATCGTGAGGACATCGGATCATGTTGGTCGATCGCTTGAGTCCCGATTCCTCTACCCGTTCGACTGCAATGGCCGCGCGTTCTGCGATCAAGTTTGACCGGGTCGCTCTCATCGGTCCACCCGTTATGAGAGTCTGAGCATGGTAACGACCTCTCCTTCGATCGTCGGTGCCGAAGCGCAGGTGAGCTCGGCGAGCCGGGGCGGAGGCTCCGCCGGGCATCTCGCCGCGAAGGCCGCAGGGGTCAGCTTGCCCAACGCCCTCTGGATGCGACGGTGGTTGTAGTGCATACGCCAGCGATCCACGAGGTATCTCGCCTCCGCCAAGGTGTCGAAGATCTCCGAGGACAGCAACTCGTCCCGTAGCCGGCCGTTGAAGCTCTCCACGATCCCGTTCTGCCACGGTGATGCCGGATCGATGTAGAGCGTTCCCGTGCCGCTTTCCTCGCACCAACGCTTCACCGCCGCCGAGATGAACTCCGGGCCGTTGTCGCTGCGGAGGTGCGTTGGCGCTCCCCGGATCGCCGTCAGTTCGTCCAGGAACGCCACGACGTCCTCGCCGCGGAAGTTCCGCTGCACCTCGATCGTCAGGCACTCCCGCGTGTACTCGTCCAGCACCACCAGCATCCGGAACGGACGGCCGTCCGCCGTGCGGTCCTGCACGAAGTCCATGCCCCAGACCTGATTCCTCCTCGTCGCATGGCGACGCTTGATGCCGTTCTCGCCTGTGCCGATACGCCGGCGTTTCCTGCGTTGCTGCGGCACCAACAACCGCTCCGCACGCCACAGACGCTTCATCAGGCGGTTCCCGACCGTCCAGTCCTCGCGATGCAGCAGGTCCATGATGTACCTCCGCCCGCGACGCGGATTCTCCATCACGAGGTCCCGCATCCTCGCGACCAACCGGTCCCGGTAGGGGTTCGGCGGCACCGAGCGGCGTTGCGTGCTCCGGTGCTGGCCCACCGCCCGGCAGGCACGCCGTTCGGACACGGCCATCACCATCGTGACGTGCTCGATCGCCCGGCGCCGCCGCGCCGGGCTCAGAATTCCCCCTTGGCCACCTCCTTCAGGATCTGGATGTCCAACTGCTGATCCGCCACCAGACGCTTCAGCCGAGCGTTCTCCTTCTCGAGATCCTTCAGGCGCCGCACCGCGTCGCGGTCGACCGCCCCGTACTCAGCCCGCCAGCGGTGCAACGTGACCTCGGACACCCCCAGCGAGCGGGCGACCTCAGCGATCGTGACGCCCTTGGCGAGCGCCTCGTCAGCCTGCCTCAGCTTCGCGACGATCTCCTCCGGACGGTGACGCTTCCTGTTCGGACGCTTCATCAGAGACTTCTCCTGGCCCTTCGGGCCGGTCAAGTCTCTCACAAGGTATGGACCTGTTCAGCGAACCCCTGTCACCCGAAGACCTCGGCGTACTCGAGGCGAAGCTCGGAAACGGTCATTTGTTCGAGCGCCGCAAGGCGTTCGGCGATCTTGCTCGTGGTGCCTGTGGGGGGTCTGGTGCATGCGAGTCTCATGGGCTTTCTCCTTCATCGCCGTCGCAGGGATTCCCCTCGACGGAACGCACAGTGAGCCTGCTTTCCCTCTTGATGGCAAGTTCCATGTGCGCCTCGGGATGAACCGGCGGTGCAAGGCGCCGCATTGCGTTCGCTTCGACGACGCGTGCGATGCCCGCGCCGAGGATTGCGGCGATCTCGTCGATGAGGGCGCTTCCATTCGGGAGCGGCGCGAGTGTTGTCGTCGCCCGCGGGGTCACCGCGTGACGCTTGTCGTCAGGCATGTCGTTCACCTCGATGCAGGGGGCCGCGAGCGAGTGCGGCCCCTATCTGCTACTTCTGCCGGTGGGGGGCAGAGTGTCAGGGCATCGATGAACGATTCGCCCTCGACCTAGATGGCGGCCATGCCCGGCCGGGCTGGAGGGCGTCGCTGTAGGCCCTGTGGCGATCCGGAGAAAATTCTCGAATTCCCGGTCACGCCCGGCGGCGGCGAACGGTGTCACCCATGAAAGGCTCACCTCATGGAACGAGACATCGTCGAGGACATCTTGAAGTTTCGGGACACGCCGCTCTACGGGGACATGCTCGTGCTGGCCGCCGAGGAGATCACCCGCCTGCGCGAGGAGCGGGAGGGCCTGCAGCGGGCACTCCGGGGGGTGATGCGGGTGCACATCAACGACGCCGACCACTCTGCGGAACGACAAGCCGCCGCCGGAGTGCTTGATCTGATCTCCAGCGGCCAGTTGAGGGCGCTCAAGGACAGCCTGTGCAGCGCCAGCTCGATCGCCGCGCCTGGTCGGGCTTCGGGAAAGCCGTCTCCGAAAGGCGGTCGAGCGCGGAAGTCCGCCCGAGCGACCGACAGGCCACAGCCCGGGCCTTGCCCTCGTTCCGATCTCCCCCCCGATCTCGGCAGCGTGTTAAACGGAACAGAGAGCACCCGAGAGTCTGGTCGCGGTGGGGCGACTTGACGACCGTTCTGATCCCACCCTCTCGCTCTCTCCACAAACCCGAGAGCGCACA
>JBEGJD010000449.1:0-4007 GCA_041184765.1 Verrucomicrobiota bacterium
ACACCCGACCCTCTCCCTTCACCCCCACCAGCGGCGTGTACACCGCACTGTACTCCCGCCCGCTCCCACTGAACCCGCTCAACACTCCATTTTCCACCCCCACATCCTCCACCCCGAATCCCACCGCCTCCTCACTCAGAGAAAATCGCAGTAACACCGTGCCACCGGAACTCACTTGCAGACGATCCGCGGTGATGTCCACCGACGGCCCGGGGTTACCGATGCTGATAGTCTTCGACCCCGCGAGATTCGCGGCGCCCGAAGGCACACCGACAAGGACCAGCGCGTTTCCAGCCGGATCCCTGGGAGGTTGACCGGCGGCAAAGGCGATACCGGTGGCGTTCAGCAGCCGGGTGTTTTCCCCGGAACCGATCAGGTACGAACCCCGCAGCTGCGCCTCTCCGGCCACCGGTGACAGCGTGACGCGCGCCCCGGTGGAAAGCGCCAGTTCCAAGCCTCCGGTAGCCTGCAAAGGCTCGGAAACGTTCGCCCGCAGCTCGATTCTTTGGCCTTGGGAATAGATCCCGGAGGCGGAGAGCACTTCCAGCCGTAGGAGCGACGGCGCAACGGTGTCGATACGGAGAACGCGAGCCGAAGCCAATGAGCTTCCTCCTCCCGGAGCGGGCAGGGTGGAGATCACGGCTGCGCCGGCCGCGCCACGCAATTCGCCGCCCGAAAGCGATCCGGTCGAAGCATAGTCCAAGGCTTCGGCGGAATCACCCGTCGTGACCGAGTAGTTGAAAGTGAGCACCTTCGTGCCGGAGCCAGCGGCGTAGACGGCGCGCGCTGCCGCGCCCGAATTCAGGGTGAGCATCGGCGTGCCCGTGACCACCACCGGGGCGGAGAACACCACCTGCACCGGAATCACCGCGCCGGCGGTGTGGGCACCGTTGGGTAACGACGAAGTCACGCCGACCACCACCACCTCGTTGAAGATGGAGAAGGCGCGCTCCACCTCGGCCGCCGCCTCATAGTTCGCGTTGCCGGGCAGCGACGCGCGGATCACCACCCGGCCCACTCCGTTCAACGTCAGCGAGTTCCCCGAAAGCGTGGCCGGGCCACTCACGAGGAACAGGTCCGGAACGCGTCCTGAGTCAGCGGATACCGCGAGCTGCAACGGCAGGTTCCCCACGGTCTGGTCCGGAATCCCCGGGAAGGAGATCGTCTGCGGGGCCTTGAGGATCGTGAGCTTCCCGTTGGATCTCGTGATGGTGTAGTTCGCCGCGACTCCGCCGCTGACGACGATCGTGTAGTCCCCTGGAGGGCTGGAGGCGTTAGCGTCCGTCGACACCGTCGGAGCTGCGGTAAAAACCTCGGCGCCTTCGCCGGGCGCGAACCCCGCGTAGGAAAGGAGCAGCGGTGGATTACCGACGCCGAAGACACGGGAAGCGGTGACCGCCGCTACGTTCAGTGCGCGCGGAAGAACGGCGAACGAACGCTCGACCGCCTGAGCCGCGATCGTCCCCTCGTCGCCCTTCTGCGTGGCCCTCACCACGACCACGCCGATACCGGTCGGACTCAAAGATGAACCCGAAAGCACCGCCGGCCCGCTGACCACCTGGAAGGAAATAGCCAGCCCGGAGCTGGAAGCCGCCGCCAACTGCACCTTGTCGCCGTAGGTGGCATCGGGCGGCGCGGGAAAATCGATCGTTTGCAGTCGCGCCGCTACCGGCACCTCGAACGTCAAGTCGGGCGCCGGGTTGTACGTGCCGTCCCCGACCTGCCGCGCCCGGATCACGATAACGCCCGCCCCGGTGATCTGCAGGGTGTCCCGCCCAATCAGGTTTCCGGGTCCCGCCAGGATCGCGTATTCGACCGGCAATCCGGAGGTTGAGCGGCCGTTGAGGGCCTGGAGGCCGTCGCCGTAACGCAGCGCGGGCAGCGCATCCACGGAAAGCTGCTGGTTTTTCCGGGCGACGTTGAGCCGCAACACTTCGTCGGAACTCGGAGCTACGTTGGCGTCGCCAGCCTGCTTGGCGCGGATGGTCACGGATCCGGACGCACCCGGTGAGACGATGAGCCGGCCGTTTGCGTCGAGTGACGCCGAGCTTCCGGCGTCGACGGAGAGCGCGACGGGGAGACCCACGCTCGAGGCGGCGATCACCTGCACCGGTTCCGCTGATTCGTTCAAGGTCGTCTCGGCCGGAACCAGCCGGAGATTGATGTATTGCGAACCGCGGGAGATGACGAACTCGCCGGTGACCGTTCCCGCGTAATTGCCTCCGCCCGCGGTCGCGGTCACCGCGTAAGTTCCCACGTTCACCGGCGCCGTGGGCGCGCCGTTGTAGGTAACCACAAACGGGATACCAGTAACACTGGTTAGGACCACGGGGGACAAAGGCCGTCCCGTGTAGGCCTGAGCCAGGTTTTCCAAACTGAGGACGACCGGGGCCGGGGTGATCGTGAGGCGGCCGTTCACGTAGACGAAGCGGTAGAACTCCGACTCCGCCCCGGAGGGCACGAGGTCGTAGGTGCCGGCATCGGAGCCGGCGGTGGCGGTGGTGGAAACGACGGGCAGGCTGCGGAGAACCACCGCGGAGTCCGATCCAAGGAAGCCCTCGTAATTAACGGAGAATTGCGGGTTGGCCGCACCGAAGACGCGGGATGCGTCCCGCGCAGTCACCTTGAGCACCGCCTTATCGATCTGCACCGCGAGGGTGGCGCTGCCGGAGCCCGCCGCATTGGAAGCTCCCAGCGCAACGCTGAAGGTGCCAGCCTGCCTCGGGACGCCGCGGATGACTCCCGAGGATGTGTCGATGGACAGTCCCGCTGGCAGACCGGAGGCGGTGAAGGCGACGGGGGATCGCGTGGCCGAGATCCGGTATTCAAAAGCTCCGCCGTAGACGCCGGTCACGGGTTCGGCGCCAACGGCGATCACCGGGTACTGCAGGTTGGTGTCGACCACGAGGCGCAGTTCGGCGGCGGCCGCGTTGGGATTTCCGGCCGCGTCTCGGAACTTGGATACGGCCACGGATAAAATGCCCGGCTCTGCCGAGTTATCGGTGGGCGTGAAGGTCGCTCGATACTGCGTGGCGGAGACCGACGAGAAGCCGCTCAGCCGACCTCCGGATACCGTAATGCTTTCTATCCCAAAATCCGGCGAGGCTTCGCTCAGGGTGAACGTCACGACGCTCGTCTGGCCCTGCAGCAACGACGTGCGGTCAGCGGAGATCTCGACGGACGGCGCCGCGAAGTCGGTCCGCAAGCTTCCCGCGGAGCTAGCCGCTGAGGATAGACCCGCGGCGCTGACAAGATTCACGGTCAGGGGACCTGCTCCGGCAAACACGGCCCTCAGCCCGGCGTTGCCGGAAGTGTTCAGGTCGAAGGTGACCGAAGTGTCGCCGGCGCCGATCGCGTCGTCTTTGGCGATCACCCGCCCGCCCCAGCGCAGCTCGGCGATCCCTCCCGTGGCCTCGCCGGCGGAGACGGCGGCCGAGAACCGCGCATTGGTATTGGTGAGATTGAGCACCTCGGCGACCACCGTTCCTCCGACCGGTGTCGTCTGCGGCGCGCCCGGAGCGGCGGGAGGCGTCGCGGAGAATGGTATGACCAGCGGCGCCCCCTGCACGGTCGTCGACGGGGTCAGGTAGGTCATCGAAGACGCGATCGTCTGGCTGGCGCTCAGACCCGTGGGGTAACCAACCGTGATCGTGAAGACCGCACTCCCCGCGGGTATTCCGGAGGAATACGCGAACTCCAGCGCGCCGCGATTACCCACCGCGGGCTTGATGTTGGGAGGATTCGCCCCTCCCACCCCCAGCAACTCCCAGCCAGCGGGGAGAGTGACCACGAAGCCGAGCGAGGTCGGCAGGGCTTCGTTCGCGTAGTCCAGACGCGCGGTGAGCACCATGCTGCCAGCCACCGGACCGACGGAGGACAAGTTCGCGGAAAGACTGGTCCCGATGGTCACGGAGGGATTCACCGTGAGCGTCGCCGGGCCGGCGGTCGCTTCACCGGCCGCGCTGAAAACCTTCACGGAGTAATCCCCCGCATCGCTCAAGCTGAGG
>JBEGJD010000450.1:0-3509 GCA_041184765.1 Verrucomicrobiota bacterium
GAGTGGGCCGCGATGATGTTCGGCTGGCGCGTCTGCAAGCACGTGAAGTCCAACGCCATCGTCTATTGCCGCGGCGAACACACGCTCGGCGTGGGCGCGGGCCAGATGGCGCGGGTCGACAGCTCGCGCATCGCCGTCTGGAAGGCCGGCGAGGCGCGAGCTGTCGACCCGCGCCATCTGGCCCGCGCCCACGCCGAGCGTGCGCTCGCCGCGGCAATAGACGATGGCGTTGGACTTCACGTGCTTGCAGACGCGCCAGCCGAACATCATCGCGGCCCACTCCTCCGCAGTGGGCTGCCGCTTGGTGACGACCTTGAACGCGGCGGTGTCGCCCAGCGTGCGGTCGCGGTCCTGCAGCAGCACGCCGCCGATCACGGAACGCACCTCGAGGAGCGCGTCGGCACCGAGGCCGCCCTTGGCGACCATGAGGCGGAGGTTCTTCTTTTTGCCAAGAATCGCGAGGGCCTCATCGCTGAAACGCGGGGCGATGATGACCTCGGTGAAAATCTCCGCGATGGCCGCGGCGAGATCGGCGCCGAGCGTCTGGTTGACGATGATGATTCCGCCGAACGGCGCCTGTCGGTCCGTCGCGTACGCGTGCTCCCACGCGGCGATCAGCGAGTCGGCGCTGGCGACGCCGCAGGGATTGGTGTGCTTGAGGATCGCAACGGTCGGGCGCTCGAACTCGCCGATCAGGTAGGCGGCGGACGTGATATCGAGGATGTTGTTATACGACAGTTCCTTCCCCTGCAGCTGGCTGAAGTGTTCGTGGAAGGTGCCGTAAAGCGCGGCCTTCTGGTGCGGGTTCTCGCCGTAGCGGAGCGCCTGGGCCTTCTTCCAGCTAAAGGAAAGCGTCGCGGGAAACCCGCTCAGCGCGTCGAGGTCCGGCCCCGCCGCCTCCGCCTCAAGGTAGCGGGAAATCGCGGCGTCGTAGGCGGCCGTACGCTGGAACACCTTGAGCGCGAGCTTCCGTCGCAGACCGGCGAGGTGCGCGGGATCGGTCTGCTCGACCGCCATCGCTTGCAAGACCGGCGTGTAGTCGTCGGGGTCGCAGACCACGGTCACGCTCTCGTGGTTCTTGGCGGCGCTGCGCAGCATGGACGGGCCGCCGATGTCGATGTTCTCGATCGCCTCCTCGAACTCGACGCCGGGCTTCGCAACCGTCGCCTCGAACGGGTACAGGTTCACGACCACCAGATCGATGAGGTCGATCGCGTTGGCCCGCGCCGCCGCAAGATGGTCAGCCTTGTCGCGCCGGCAAAGCAGCCCGCCATGGATCTTCGGGTGCAGCGTCTTCACGCGTCCCTCCATGATTTCGGGAAACCCGGTGTGCCGGCTCACCTCGGTGACGGGCAGACCCTGGTCGGCCAGCAACTTCGCGGTACCGCCCGTGGAGAGGAGCGTGAAACCGTGGCGCTTGACCAGGCCGGTGGCGAATTCCACCAGACCGCGTTTGTCGGAGACGGAGAGAAGGGCGTAGCGAGCCATCGCGGCGATTGAGTTTCACCGCGCGACTGCAGCAAGCGCGAAAGCCCTCCGCGCGCGGCCACATCCGGGGTTGCGCTCGCCGCACGGTTGTCCTCAGTTCCGCGTCTCCGCATGTCCTCCCCGAACGTCGAGAACGTCGTCATCATCGGCACCGGTTGCGCCGGTCTCACCGCCGCGATCTACACGGCCCGCGCCGGCCTGAATCCGCTGGTCCTCGAGGGGCCCCTGCCCGGCGGCCAGCTCACCACGACCAGCGAGGTGGAGAACTTCCCCGGCTTCCCCCACGGCGTCGACGGCTTCCAGCTCACCCAGAATATGCGCGAGCAGGCCACGCGCTTCGGCACCCGTTTCGAGCAGGCGCTCGTCGATCGGGTCGACTTCTCGGCGATGCCACGCCGGCTCTTCTGCGGCGACCGCGTGATCGAGGCGAAAACGGTGATCGTCGCCACCGGCGCCTCGCCGCGCATGACCGGCATCCCGGGTGAAAAGGAACTTTACGGTGGCAAGGGCGTGACGACCTGCGCGACCTGCGACGGCGCGTTCTACCGCAAGATGGAGGTCGCGGTGCTCGGCGGCGGCGACAGCGCCGCGGAGGAGGCGCTGTTCCTCACCCGTTTCGCCAGCAAGGTCTATCTCGTCCACCGCCGCGACGCCCTCCGCGCCTCGCGCATCATGGCCGACCGCGCCACGTCGCATGAGAAGATCCAGATGGTCTGGGATACGGTGCCCGTCGAGGTACTGGGCGTACCGGAAGGTGCGGTGAAGGGTCTGCGCGTGCGGAATGTTAAGACCAACGCCGAGTCGGTCCTGCCTGTGCGCGGCATCTTCGTCGCGATCGGCCACGTGCCCAACACCGGGCCGTTCGCGCCACCGCTCGACGTCGACGCCGGCGGTTACTTTAAACCCCAGACCGGCTCGCAGGTGCGCACCAATGTTCAGGGCGTTTACGTCGCGGGCGATTGCTCCGACCACGTTTACCGCCAGGCGATAACGGCGGCCGGGATGGGCTGCGCCGCCGCGATCGAGGCGGAACGCTGGCTCGCCGAGCACGGCGGCTGATCCACTGCGCTTAACCGCCATGGGGCATGCCCCCACCTACCTGGCGCGCTTGCGCGAATTGCACCGGGAGCTGGGCATTCCCGAGGACTATTCCGTTTTGCGCCGTCTGACGCTCCACGAGGAGGCCTCCACGAACGAACTTGTGGAGATCGGTCGAAATCCAGACGGACGCTTGCTCGAGTTGGTTCCACCCGCGGCCGCCGCGTGGCGTCTCCTGCGGAACGAGGCCGCTAACGACGGCCTGGAGCTTATAGCAGTCTCGGCTTTCCGCTCGGTGGCACGCCAAACCGAGATCATCCGCCGGAAACTCGACGACGGTAAGGCGATCGCCGAAATCCTTCGCTACGTCGCCGCCCCCGGCTTCAGCGAGCACCACACCGGGCGCGCGATCGACATCGGTTGTCCGGGCTTCACCGACCTCGAGGAGAACTTCGAGACCACGCCGGCATTCGCGTGGCTGCAGCGCCGGGCCGGCCGGCACGGCTTTTCCCTGAGTTATCCCCGCGGAAGCGAAACTGGAATCGGCTACGAACCATGGCACTGGCTCTGGCGTCCGGATCCGGAACGCTGACGGCGTTTCGCGGAACGTGTCTCGGA
Source organism: Verrucomicrobiota bacterium (assembly GCA_041184765.1). GTDB lineage: Bacteria > Verrucomicrobiota > Verrucomicrobiia > Opitutales > Opitutaceae > ER46. The sequence continues at coordinate 3,145 of JBEGJD010000450.1, forward strand.
ACGAACCTGCCCGCGGGGAGCGCCCGCGGCTACATGGGACGCCCTTACTCCGGAAATACCGTACCGAATGACGAAACGAAACGCGTGCGTTGTAGCCGAGGGCGCTCCCCTCGGATCCTCAGAAACTCCTTCCGCCGCCACCCCGTCACTCCCTCTCGCCTTTTGCCCTGCGACGTGTCCTCCGAAGCCTACCGCGAAGGAGGACGCCTCGGCGAAGCAGCGTCCTTCATGCCTCTCAGCGCGGCGTGGACTGAAGGCGCCTCAACGCCCGTTCACAGCTTGGGCGCGGCAGGTTTGTGGGGCGGCTCCCACGCGAGTGCGCCACGGGTGTTCACCTTCCGGCGGTAAACTTTGTCGCCGCAGGT
>JBEGJD010000451.1:0-2987 GCA_041184765.1 Verrucomicrobiota bacterium
AAGCGGGCGTTCACGACGCCGACCGACAGTCCTTGCGTGGTCGCGAGATCGTCGGCGAGGGCCAATGCGTCCTGCACCATCGGGCCGAGTGCCCAGATCACGAGGTCCGAGCCCTCACGCAGCGTTTCCGCACGGCCCAGCGGAATGTCGGCGGGACGCTCCTTTATCGGAGCGCCGGTCCCGGCACCGCGCGGGTAACGGATGAAGCCAGGGCCCTCGAGGCGCAGGCTTGTGTGGAGCATGTCGACGAGCTCGTCCTCGTTCCGCGGCTGCATGATGACCGCGTTGGGGACGCAACGCAGGTAGGAGAGGTCGAAGAGTCCGTGGTGCGTGGGGCCGTCGTTGGGGGAGAGTCCGGCGCGGTCCATGCAGAAGGTCACCGGCAGGTTTTGCAGGGCGACGTCGTGGATGACCTGGTCGTAAGCCCGCTGGAGAAAGGTCGAGTAGATGGCGCAGACCGGGCGAAAACCCTTGGTGGCCATGCCGGCGGCGAAGAGCACGGCGTGTTCCTCGGCGATGCCGACGTCGAAGAATTGCCGCGGTACCGCGGCCGCGAGGTGCGAAAGCCCGGTGCCGCTCGGCATGGCGCCGGTGATGCCCACCACCTTTGGATCCGCCTTGGCGAAGCGGACGAGCGCCTCGCCGAAGACGTCCTGATAGTTCGGGGGCGTCCCCGGAGCGGCCTTTTTGCCCTCGCCTGAAACAGGATCAAACGGCCCGGAGCCGTGAAAGCGTTCCGGGTGCGCCACGGCCGCCTCGAGCCCGCGGCCCTTCTTCGTGAGGACGTGCACGACCACCGGCACGCCGCAGTTTTTGGCGAACTCCAGGTTCTTGATCAGCGCCTCGTAGTCGTGCCCGTCGACCGGGCCGAGGTAGCGGAGCCCGAACTTCTCGAAAAGCGACGACTCCACGAAGAAGTCCTTCGTCTCGCGCTTCCACCGGTGGTACACGCGGTTCATCTCCACGCCGGCGGGGAAGCTGCGGAAGAAGGCCTCGAGATCGTGGTGGATGCGGTTGTAGGTCGGGCTGGTGCTGATCCGGTTCAGGTAGCGGGAGATCGCGCCGACATTCTTGGCGATCGACCATTCGTTGTCATTAAGGATGACGATCAGGCGCTTGGTGGCGCTCACCACGTTGTTCAGCGCCTCGAGCGTCACCCCGCAGGTGAAGGCGGCGTCGCCGCAGACCGCGACCACATGCTCGTTGGTGCCGCGCAGGTCCCGGGCCGTGGCCATGCCGAGGGCGGCGGAGAGCGCGGTGCCGGCGTGGCCGGCGCCGAACGCGTCGTGCGGGCTTTCATTGCGGCAGAGGAAGCCGCTTGCACCGTCGGTCTGGCGCAGGCGGCGGAAGAACTCGCCGCCGCGACCGGTGAGCAGCTTGTGGACGTAGCCTTGGTGCGCCACGTCGAAGACGAATTGGTCGTCCGGGGTATCGAACACCCGGTGCAGCGCGATCGTGAGCTCGACGACGCCGAGGTTGGGGCCGATGTGGCCCCCGTTGCGCGCGGTTACCGCGATGAGTTCCTCGCGTATTTCCTGCGCCAGCCGGGACAGATCCGCGGGGGCGAGGGCTTTGACGTCCGCGGGGCCGCGGATGGCGTCGAGCAGGCGAACGGGGGAAGAGGTGCTTTTTTGGTTCATCGCGAGGTCGCGCGGCGCGGTTGGGCGGGTCTACTCAGGCTTCGCGATCCGTCTCGAATTTCTCGAAGGCGACCGAGCCGTCCTTCGACTTCTTCAGTTGTTCGATGCGCAACTCGGCCTCCTTGAGACGCGACTCGCACACCTGCAGCAGCTTGGTGCCCTGCTCGAAGCGGGCGATCAGGTCGGCTAGCGGGACCTCGCCCGACTCCATCGACTCCACGATCGATTCCAGCTTCGTGAGCGCTTCCTCGAAGGACGGTTGTTCTTTCTTTGATTCCACGGAAAGGACAACCGTTGCCGTCGGTCCGTGGCATTTCAATCCAGTTTCCGGAAGGGCGCCGCTTCGTTTCGTGTACCCGGAACCGGGTAGAGCGAGGGCATCTTTGTACTGGCGGCGGCGATTGAATCGGGTGCATTGGCCGAATGTCTTCCGTCCTCTGGATCGCACTCGGTCTCCTGGCGCTCCGCCTAACGGCCTCGCTGGCGTTATCGGCCCTCAACCGGGCATCCGTGCGTCGACACGAGGGCCGTCCCCCGGAGTCGGTGGCGGCCATTATGGACGCCGAGACCTACGCCAAGGCGGGCCGCTACACTCTCGCCAAGTCGCGCTTCGGCGACGTGAGCGAGGTTTTTGACACGCTGGTGCTGATGCTCGTGCTCACCGGCGGGGTACTTCCGGCTTTGTTCGAGGAAGTCGCCGTCTGGGGCGGCCCCGAGTCCACCTGGAACCACGCGGCGTTCATCCTTTTGGCCGGGCTTCTCCTGTCGGTTCCCTCGTTGCCTTTCGACTGGTGGGAACAGTTTGGTTTGGAGCAGCGGTTCGGCTTTAACCGCAGCACCCCGCGTCTCTGGGCGATCGATAAAATCAAGGGGGCGCTGGTGAGTGTCGCGATCGGTTTCCCGCTGCTGTGGGCGCTGTTGTTGCTCGTGCGGCTGGCCGGGGCGCAGTGGTGGATCTGGGGCTTCGCCCTGATGTTCGGCTTCCAGCTGTTGATGCTGATCCTCTACCCGAAGCTCATTGTCCCGCTGTTCAACAAGCTGACGCCACTGCCCGCGGGGGACTTGCGCGACCGCTTGATGGCGCTCGGCGACCGCACCGGATTCCAGGCGAGCACGATCGAGGTGATCGACGGCTCCAAACGTTCCGGTCACTCCAACGCGTATTTCACCGGCTTCGGGCGGTTCCGGCGCATCGTGCTGTTTGATACCCTGGTTTCCCAGCTCACGCCGGAGGAGTTGGAGGCCGTGCTCGCCCACGAGATAGGCCATTACCGACGCGGCCACATTCCCCGCCTTCTGGCGCTGTCCGCGGGAAACCGAAGGCGGGATTGAACCAGGCACTGGTGG
>JBEGJD010000452.1:0-4668 GCA_041184765.1 Verrucomicrobiota bacterium
GCGACAGCATCGGCCGCGCCGACGCGCCGCTGCAGATCCCGGCCAACATCAACTTCGACCTCTGGTGCGGCCCCGCCCCGCTCGTGCCGCCACGCCGCCTGCGGCTGCATTACGATTGGCACTGGGTGCACGTCACCGGCAACGGCGACGTCGGTAACCAGGGTATCCACCAGATGGACGTCGCGCGTTGGTTTCTCGGCGAGACCGGTTTGCCGCGCACGACGCTCAGCGTCGGCGGCCGCCTGGGCTACGTCGATGACGGCGACACGCCCAACACGCAGGTGGTCATTCATGATTATGCCAGCGCGCCGTTGATCTTTGAGGTGCGCGGGCTGCCGGCGAAGGCGGGCACGGCGACCGGCGGCGGGCGGCGCGGCGACGCGATGGACAACTTCCGCGGCGTGGGCGTCGGCAACGTGATCGACTGCGAGGGCGGAAGTGTGGTCTCGACGAATTACTTCACCGCCACCGCGTACGATAAGGCGGGCAAGGTCGTGCGTGAGTTCAAGGGCACCGACCGCCACATGCAGAACTTCATCGACGTCGTGCGGAGTCGGAAGACGGCCGACCTCTACGGTCCGATCGAGGAGGGGCACATCTCCAGCGCGCTCTGCCACCTCGGCAACATCTCCCATGTCTTGGGCAAGGCGTCCCAGCCCGACGCGCTGCGCGAGCGGATCCGCGGTAACCCCGGTCTGTCCGAGGCGTGCGGGCGCATGATGGAGCACCTGGGCGCCAACACAGTGGATCTCAAGGCCACGCCGCTCACGCTCGGGGCTCTGCTGCAGATCGCACCCGGCACCGAGCGCTTCACGGGTGAGTTCGCCGCCGCGGCTAACCCGCTGCTCACCCGCCAATACCGGGCGCCGTTCACGGTGCCCGATCTTTCCGGCAAGGCGTGAGCAGGGAGGGGCGAACGCGGACCACGGCTCGCCGCATGGGCGCTGCGCCGTTCCTCGCCCTGATCGCGTTGGCGGTGACCGCGGCTCCGGCGCAGGAGTCCGCGGTCTCGCTGCCTCCCTTTCTCGTCGAGGAGGCCGCCAAGGGCCCGCCGTGGCGGCACGGCGAGGCGATGGGGTTCGAGATCCTTTCGCGTTGCGGCGACGCCGCGACCCGCCGTGTCGTCGAGGCGCATTTCCAGCTGCACCAGCTGCTGGGCGAGATGCTGCCGCCCTCCCTGCGTTGGCAATCCTCGGTCCCGCCCCTGCTCATCCTGTACGACGAGGAGCTGCAGCCGGCCGCCTCGCAGGAGGTGATCCGCCAGATGTTGCGGCGGGCCGATGCGCCTGAACCGGAGTTTGGCGCGATGCCCGGGGGACGCGGTCTCCGGATGCCGTCGGCGGCGCCGCGCTACAGTTTCCTCCCGAACCTGCGGCTCTGGGACCGCGACGGCATGGCCATCTTCATGATCGTGCGGCGCGACCAGGTCGACGCCGACCGCCTCTCGCTCACGTACGATTACGTGAACTTCCTCGTGCGGCAGCGGCTGCCGGTGCTGCCCGCGTGGTTCGTGGGCGGATTGCTGACGCTGTACCAGAAAACCGAGTACGGCAGTGGTCAGCTCACGGTTCCCGCGGTGGAATGGTTCGCCCCGTTGCCGACGGAGGCGCAGCTGAAGGATACGGCCTTCCCGTCGCCGGTCTGGTCGCTGCCGGAGGTCCTGCACCAGCGGTTGCCGGCGGTCGGAACACCGGGCCTGCCGGCGGGCGCCGAGCCGGCCAAGGCATGGCAGACCCACGCGGCGCTGCTGGTGCGCTGGGGTCTGGAGGCCGACAAGCAGGTTCACCGCGCGGGAATGTGGCGGTTCGTCGAGCGCAGCGCGTCCGAGGGAACCAGCGAGGCACTGTTTCGGGAGTGCCTTGGTTTCGGCTACGAGGAGGCGCGCCGGCGTCTTGCCGCCTACCTTCCGGTCGCCGCACGCCGGAGCTTTCGTCTCAAGCCGGCCCGTCCCGCCAAGCTGCCACCATTCCAGCTCGTCAACGCCTCCGACCTCCAGATCGCGTGCATCAAGGGCGACTGGGAACGGCTTGAGGTGCCCTACGTGCGCGGCATCTCCAGCGAACTTGCCCCGAAGTACCTCGACCAGGCGCGCCGCACGCTCCGCCGCGCCTACGACCGTGATCACCGCGATCCGCGTTTGCTCGCCGTCATGGGCCTCTGCGAGGTTGACGGAGGTGACGACACCGCGGCCCGCGGTTTTCTCGAATCCGCCGCCGCCCTCGGTCCGATCCGCCCGCGCGCCAGCCAGGAGCTCGGCCGGCTGCGCCTCGCCGAGGCGCGCGCCAATCCCGCGGGTGCCAACGGCCGGATCGACACCAACCAGACCGTCCGGGTGCTCGAGCCGCTGTTCGCCGCCCGCGCGGCGCTACCGCCGTTACCGGAGGTCTATGAGCTGATCGCGCAGGTCTGGGCCGCTTCCGATGCGAAACCCACCCTCCGGCACCTCGCGGTGATCGACGAGGGCGTGAAGCTCTTTCCCCGTCGCATCGCATTGGTCCGGCTGGCCGCCGAGCTTTACGTACGCGATGGGCATCGTGAGCAGGCGGATGCTTTTATCGAACTCGGTCTCCGCGTCGCCGAAGACGAGCCCACGCGGGCGATTTTCTCTGCGCTCCGCGCGAGATGACCCGCCGTCCGCTCCGTTCCCGCTCGCTCGCTCGCCTTACCGTTTCCAAACCTGATCGAGTCCTCGCCCGTTCTTCTGCGATCAGCGTCAGATCAGTTGCCCGATGCGCAACTCCGGCGCCGCGCCGCGCCATTCGGTGCGCGTGAGCTCGAGGGCTCCGTCGCCCGTCGCGATGACGAGCGGCGAGAGCGAGAGCACCTCCCCGGGCCGGCCGGTTCGCGCCCGGGCGGCCGGGGTTTCGTGCTCGGCCCACCAGACCATCAGGCGGGCGCCGCCAACATCCGTGAACGCGCCGGGGTACGGATCCGTGACAGCGCGGATCAGGTTGAAGATTTCGCGCGAGCCGCGGCGCCAGTCAATGCGGCCATCCTCGGGCTTGCGGCCGGTGACGTAGGTCGCCTGCGCGTCGTCTTGCGGCGTCTCCGGCGCACGGCCGGCAAGGAGAGCGTCGATCTGCCGGGCCAGCACGCGTCGCGCGCAGGGTAGCACCTGGCGGAAGGCCTGCTCGGCGGTGTCGCGCGGGCCGATGTCGACGCCTTCCTGGTCAACGATCGCGCCGGCATCGGCGCTGCGCACCATGCGGTGGAGCGTCATGCCGATGCGCGGCTCGCCATGCAGCACCGCCCAGTTGATCGGGGCGCGGCCGCGGTACTTCGGGAGCAGCGAGCCGTGCATGTTCCACGCGCCGAGCGGGGCAAGATCGAGGATGCGCGTCCCGATCATGTGCCGGTAGTAGACGGAGAGGATCAGATCGGGCCGCAGCGCCGCGAGCCGTTCGCGCCACTCGGGCGTGTTCACGCTCTCCGGCGTGAGGACCGGGATCCCGCGTTCGCGCGCCGCGAGGGCCGGGGTCTTGAACCAGATCTTCTCGTGAGGGTTGTCCTCGTGCGTGACGAGGGCGACGACGTTGTCACCGCGTTCCAGCAGCAACGCCAGACAGTCGTGGCCGACCTCGCTGTAACCGAAGAAGAGGATGCGCGGACCCATACCGCAGTAACCCCGCGCTTCGCCAACGGGGCAAGCCCGCGGGCGTCACTCGCGGTCCCACTTGTGCAGCCAGGGATCGCGCGTGGTTCGCTGGAATTCGCGCAGCCGCGCGGTGAGTTCACGCAGGATCGCGGCGTGGGCGGGGTCGCCGGCGAGGTTGGTGACCTCGTCGGGATCGCGCTCCAGGTCGTAGAGCTCGAGCTGCGGGCGTTGGTGGAAGGCGGCGATGGTGCGGGGACCGTAGGTCGTGCCGCGGCGTTCGGCGCCGATCCAGGTCGGGGACTGCGCGAGGTCCAGGGCGAAGGGGAACGGCAGCGGGTGCGCGATGTTCCAGATCAACTTGTGGCGCCGCGTGCGGATGGCGCGCATCGGGTAGTACATCGTGACCTCATGGAGCGTGTGCGAGGCGTGGATCTCGTCCCAACCCGGGAGCGGCGCGCCGTCCAGGCCCGCGCGGAACGAACGACCATCGCACTCGCCGGGGGCCGCGGGTGCTCCGGCGATGTCGAGCAGCGTGGGCGTGAGGTCGGCCCACGTCACCATGGCGGTCTGCGTGGAGCCGGGGTGACGGTGCGCGGGCGCGCGAACGATGAGAGGCAGCCGGATGCCGGGGTCGTAGAGGGTCGTCTTGGCACCCGGGAACGCCACGCCGTTGTCGCTGAGATAGATGACCAGTGTGTCCTCCTGCCGCCCGGTTTCGCGCAGGATCCGCCGGAGCCGGCCGACGCCTTGGTCGAGGCGCGAGACGGCCTCGTAGTACTGGGCGAGCTCCGCGCGGGTTTCCGGGGCGTCGGGCAGGAAAGACGGTACGCGCACATTGGCGGGTTCGTAACGCACGGACTCCACCCCTGGGTAGCCGCCGGGCCGGTTGCCGAACGGGTTCGGCGCGGGATGGGTGTCAAATGACGGGCGGCCGTCGGGCAGCACGATGTTTCCGCGGTGCGGATCGTCGCTGGCGAAGTAGAGGAAGAACGGGCGCGGATCGCGGTCCGCGATGAAGGCGCGCGTGTGCTCGGCCATCTCCACCGGGCTGCGGCCGAGGCTCGCGGGGTCGT
>JBEGJD010000453.1:0-3253 GCA_041184765.1 Verrucomicrobiota bacterium
GCGCACCACCGACCGCGAAGGCAACGTCACCACGCGCACCGTGAACGTGGAAGCCGCGGCACGGCGTACCGTGATCGCCATAACCGCGCCCGGACTGGCGCGTCCCGCGATAGAAGTGCGGCTTGCCGGGATTACCATCAGCGAGACCGGCCACGACGGCCTGGTGAAGCGCCACACCTACGACGCGCTGGGAAGATTGGAGTCGTCGACGGACCCTCGTTCGGGGCGTTGGGTCACCACGTATCATTCCGGCAAGAATCTGCCGGACGAGACGCGTGACCCAGCCGGAAAGCTGGTGGAAAAGAAGGTCCACGACAGCATGGGCCGCGTGATCTTCACGCGGGACGCCGCGGACCGGACGTCGCGCACCGCCTATACCCTGCGCGGGGAACTCTGGCGGCGTTGGGGCTCCGGCGTGACACCCGTCGCCTACGCTTATGACGGTTACGGACAACGCACCCACCAGCACCTTTATCGCGAGGACACACCCGCCCGCTGGGAGGCAGTCGCCTGGCCCGGGGATGGACTTACGGCGCAAACGACGGAGTGGGAACACGACGCGGCCACGGGTCTGCTCGTGAGGAAGTACGACGCGGATCGGAAATTCACGGAGTGGGCGTACAACGAGCGCGGCCAGCCGGCGCGGAAAACCCTCGCGCGGCGCGTCAACGGAGCCCCGGTGGTGACGAGCTACACTTATTTCCCCGGCACTGGAGAACCGGCCGCGATCGCTTACAGCGACGGCACCCCTAACATCAGCTACGAAGCCGGGGGCTACACCCGCCTCGGGCAGCCGCGGTCCATCGGCGATGCCACCGGCACGCGAACCTTGGAGTACGACGCCACAGCACCGTGGCGCCTCACCCACGAGTTGCTGCCTTCGTTCTACGGTGGCCGGCGCCTCGCGGCGGTCTACGAGGAAGCCAACGGCACACCCACCGGAGCCACCGTTTTTCCCGGCCATGCGCTGGCGTCAGTGAAAGGCCGTTTGGCCGGCTGGCGGCTCGGGCTGAACCCAACCCACTCGTCGTTCGATCTCGAGGCGATGTGCTCCACGGCAGACACCGGCCGCCTCGCGGGCATCCTGCACCGACGGGAAAACGGCGCGGCCGCGCGACAGTTCGGCTACGGCTACGAGCCGGTGCCCAACGGGTCGCCATCGTCGCTGGTCCGCGCGATCACCGCGGCGGGATCGAGCTGGAGCCTGACGCGCTCGTTCGATCCGGTACACGACGTGCCGACCGCGGTAGAAACGCGGTGGAACGGCGGCGTCCATTCGCGCCACGCCTACCAGTACAACGCGGTGGTGTTACGGGAAACGGCGGTGCAAACGGGAGAAGCATTCGCGGACGTCGGCGCCACCCACCAGCGCTTTAGCTACGGCACCCGCGGCGAGCTTCGTTCGGCCTACGCGTATGCAGGCGCCGATCCCGCATCGACGGCCCAGCCGCTCGCCAGCCGGCTGCATGACTACACGCACGACGCCGCGGGAAACCGCCTCTCGGCGAATCCCAGCGGTGATGCCGCCTTGCGCGACGACTTCACGGCCGACGCACTCAACCGGCTCCGGCAGCGCGAGAACAACGCGTTATTCATTTCCGGAACTGTCTCGGCGACGACTGGCATACGCGTCGCGGTCTCCGGACCCGCGCCCGTCGCCACCGGCGGCCAGGTCGAGGCGGGTAAGGCAGGCGGCCACTGGGGGACGGGGCTCGCAGTGAACAACCTAACCGCGCCGTTTTTCGGCTCCGTCACCGCCTTTGCGGTCCTACCGGGAGGCGGTGCAGGCGGAGCCGATCTGGTGCGGCGCGAGTCACGGGACTTTTTCCTGCCTCCCGTCGTCCAGGCGCTCAGCTACGACGAGGACGGCAACCTCACTTCAGACGGGATCTGGGACTACGCTTGGGACGCGGAGAACCGCCTCGTGCGGATGTCGGCCACCACGCTCGCCGTAGCGGCCGGCCGGCCGGCGCTCACGTTCACGTTTCAGTACGACTATCTCGGACGCCGCGTGCGGAAGGAAGTGCGCTCCGGCGCGGGCCTCACGCTCGTGAGCGAGCGCCGCTACCTTTATGAAGGTTGGAACGTCGTAGCGGAACTCGACGGTGCGGCGTCGATCCGGCGCACGTTCGTCTGGGGCCTTGATCTGAACGGAGGTGTCGGCACCGCGGGCGGTGTCGGCGGCCTGCTGCAGATTCACGATGTTCACGCTGGAAAAACGCTCCTACCTGCATGTGACGGCAACGGGAACATCACCGCGTTGCTGAACGCCGACACCGGTGCGATCGAGGCCTCCTACGAATACTCACCCTTCGGCGAGGTGCTCCGCGCCACCGGGTCCTACGCGGCAGCGAATCCCCTAAGGTTTTCGACCAAGTGGCAGGACGAAGAAACCGGGCTGCTCTACTACGGGTACCGTTACTACGCGCCTCGCGAGGGCCGGTTTATCAGCCGCGACCCGATCGAGGAAAAGGGCGGTCTCAACCTTTACGCCTTCTGCGGCAACGACGGCATCAACCGCTGGGACTACCTCGGACAGCTGTCGCTGAAGGGATTCCTCAAAAAGGCGTGGAAGCCACTTGTCGCGATCGGCGCAGGCGTGCTCACGGCGGGCACGGCGATGTACGCGTACGCGCTCGCGACCGGCGGAGCCGGCGCGGCGACTTTCGGCGGTATGCTGAGTTCCGTCGGCCTCGCCAGCGGCTGGGGTCCGGCCTGGGCGAGCGTCGCGGGCGGCGGCTTCGGCTTCGGGTCCGCCTTCGCCGGCGCCCGACTTAACGGCGCGGGAACCTCCGAGGCCCTGAGGTCCGGCCTGCGCGGCGCGATCACCGGCGCAGCTGTCGCCTACACCGTTTCCCAAGTGGTCGCCGGCGTCGACGCGTGGCGACATGACACGCATCAGTTTTACCGGGTGGAGGCTACGAAGGGTGACCTTGTGGGAAATAACGTTACCAGAATCGCTCGATCCGAGATCGAGGGCTCGGTGCGAATTTTCGAAAATGGCATTCTGAACGATCTCAAACAAGCGGTTACACATGGTCTCAATCATTACGACGGACAGCCATTCATCCTTGCCCACAATCCGACCCGCGGAGGACTCGCGGACATCTTAGAAACTGCGCTTGGCAAGCTCACCGGAGCCTCGAGCCTGGGCCGCGACCTCGCAGCCGTCCTCGGACAGATCGATCCGGCGACCTCCTCGCTTTACTTGCACAGCCAGGGAGCGCAGATCGGCATGAACGCCTTGAAGATC
>JBEGJD010000454.1:0-4226 GCA_041184765.1 Verrucomicrobiota bacterium
TGTTCGGCGTGACCGGCCGACTCTGATCGCCGCGGTCAGCCGACCGCGACCCCTTCCCCACCCGCCCCCACAACGGGGCGGGTGTTTTTTTGCCCGCGGACGGAGGGGAAGACCGGGAAGACGTTGGAGATTTGGGAGACGGGGGAAACTCCGGAAACGAGGGATCCTTCTCCACCTCCTACTCCAAACCCGGCGAACAGGAGAAAGCTGAGGCAACGGAGCGAAAGCTCAGGCCATTCGTGTGACTTGGTGTCCATTCGTGGTTCTCGCCGGCTCGGTATTTTGGGATCGGGTTTTTCAGCAGGAAGGTCGGGGAGATCGGGGAGAATTCGACGGCTTCTTCCTCCGCGCGATCGGCGAAATCCGCGGTTCAAGTTCGCTGCGTTCGGAACGGCCTTCAGCCGTCACGCAAGCGGCATGGTCCGCGGCGAACGGCCGAGGCTACATCGCATACCACCCGAATCGAAGCGGCGTCAGAAGCTTGGTTCGCCTCGTGCCGCGTTCCTGATTTCCACATTTCTCTCCCGGCTCGATCCCTTCACGTCTGAAGCAAAAACCGCCCTTCACTTGGCCACGCGCGCGGTGAACGGCTTCACCACACCGCGCGTTGCCTTCGCCGCCGCGGCGAATTCGAATTTTCCCGATATGCCCCTGTTCCGCCGCTGCTCCGGCGTCCTCACCCTCATACTCACCTTGCTCTCGGCCGCGCCGCGCGCCGCGGAGGCCACGCCGTCGTTCGGCGGCATCTATCCGCACCTCGCGATGTTCAACGAGGAGAGCGAGTGCGGCACCGGCGCGGTCGTCCCGTGGGCCGGGCGCCTGTGGGCGATCACCTACGCGCCGCACAAGCCGCAGGGCTCGACCGACAAACTTTATGAGATCACGCCCGACCGGCGGCAGGTCATCCGGCCCGAGAGCATCGGCGGCACGCCCGCCAACCGGTTCATCCACCGCGAGTCCAACCAGTTGTTCATCGGGCCGTACGCGATCGACAGCACCGGCGGCGTGCGCGTCATCCCGTATTCGCGGATGTACGGCCGCCCCACCGGCACCGCGCGCCACCTCACTGATCCGGCCAACAAGGTCTACTACGCCTCAATGGAGGAGGGTTTCTATGAGGTCGACGTGCGCTCGCTCGCCGTGACGGAGTTATTCCGCGACGAACAACTCAAGGAGCCGTTCCGGCGCGCCAACCTCCCCGGGTACCACGGCAAGGGTCTCTACTCCGGGCAGGGCCTGCTCATCTACGCCAACAACGGCGAACATGGTAAGGAGGCCCAGTCACGGCCCGACATCCCCTCCGGCGCCCTCGCCGCTTGGGACGGCCGCTCCGACACCTGGACCGTCGTCCGCCGTAACCAGTTCACCGAGGTCACCGGTCCCGGCGGCCTCGAGGGCAACGCCAACCCCGCCACCGATCCGGTATGGTCCGTGGGCTGGGATCATCGCTCCCTCCTGCTCATGGTGCTCCACGCGGGCCGGTGGCACACCTACCGCCTGCCCAAGGCCAGCCACTCCTACGACGGCGCCCACGGCTGGAACACCGAGTGGCCGCGCATCCGCGACATTGGTGAGGGCGACCTGCTCATGACGATGCACGGCACCTTCTGGCGGTTCCCGCGGACATTCACTCCGGACCGCTCGGCCGGCATCGCGCCGCGCTCCAATTACCTCAAGGTCGTGGGCGACTTCACCCGCTGGGACGACCAAATCGTGCTCGGTTGCGACGACACCGCGCGCAGCGAATTCCTCAACAAGCGCCGGGCGAAAGGGAAACTCGCCGGTCCCGGGCAATCCCAGTCCAACCTCTGGTTCCTCGAGCCCGCCCAGCTCGACCGCCTCGGACCCGCCATCGGCCGCGGCGCCGTCTGGATGGACGAACCCGTGCGTCGCGACGCGCCGTCCGACCCGTACCTTTTCTCCGGCTACGACCAGCGTATCCTGCACCTACGGCACGACGCCGGCGCAAACGTCACCTTCACCCTCGAGGTCGACCGCGCCGGCGACGGAACGTGGCGCGAGCTACGCCGCATCGAGGTGCCGGCCGCCGGCTACGCCTGGACGACGTTCACCGCCGCCGAGCAAGGCGCGTGGATCCGTCTCCGCGCCTCGCGCGATCTCAGCCGGGCCTCGGCCGTCTTTTCCTATCGTAACGTCGATTCACGCCGGCCTGCCGCCGACACGAAGTTCGCCGCCCTCGCGCGCGACGACTCATCCGCTCCGATCGGAGGGCTGCTTTACGCGCGTGGCGCCGGAAAAAAGACGCTCGGTGTGACCGTCGACGGCCGATTCCACGAATTAGGCGAAGACCTGGTCCTGCGGGCGCGGGAGGAACCGACCACCGCGGCGTGGATGCAGGCCAACGTCGCCATCCCCGTCGACGCGATCGCAGAAGACGCGGCCTCGGTCATCTACACCGACGACGCCGGCCGCCGTTTCCGCCTGCCGCGCGGCCGCGACGGTTTCCGGCTGGACGGCCCGCTTGGGCCCGCGCGCGCGTGCCGCGAAGTCTGCACGGAACGCGACCTGCTGAATGCCGGCGGCACGTTCTTCGAACTGCCCGCTGAAAACGCCGGCGGCGTCGCAAAACTCCGCCCCGTCGCCACCCACAACCGCAGGATCCACGATTACGCCAGCTGGCGCGGCCTGCTCGTGCTGACCGGGATCGCCGGCGACGCACCGGCGAAGGATGCCCGCCTCATCCGATCCGCCGACGGTCGCGCCGCCGTCTGGCTCGGCTCCGTGGACGAACTTTGGGGCCTCGGAAAACCGGTCGGCGTGGGTGGTCCGTGGAAGGACTCGTTGGTGAAGGCCGGTGAGTTCTCCGATCCGTACCTGATGACCGGCTACGACCGGAAGACGCTGACACTATCCCATCGCTCCGATCGCGCAGTGCGGATGCGGGTCGAGGTCGACCTTACCGGTAACGGCCACTGGGTGGAATACGCCGCCCTGGATGTACCACCCGGGCTTGCAGTGCCGCACGCGTTTCCGGACGGTTACCAAGCCTACTGGGTTCGCGTCTCCGCCGACTCCGCCACCACCGCCACAGCGTGGTTGGTGTACGAGTGAGCGACTTGCACCGCGTGCCCCGCCCCTCATCCCAACTTACCCATCCCTGATGAAATCCATCCTGACCTCCCTAGCCCTCACGCTCGCCGCGACGCTGCCCGCGGCGGCCGCCGACCGCCTTCTGCTCGAAGCGGAGAGCTTCCAAAATCCCGGCGGTTGGTCGCTCGACACCCAATTCATCGACCTCATGGGCTCGCCCTACCTGCTGGCCCACGGCCTCGGCGAGCCGGTGAAGGACGCCACCACCACGGCCACCCTGCCGTCCGCCGGCAAATACCGCGTCTGGGTGCGCACCAAGGATTGGGTCGCGCATTGGGGCGCGGCCGGCACACCCGGCCGGTTCCAGGTGATCATCAACGGCCGTCCCCTCGCCGAGACCTTCGGCACCAAGGGCAAGGCCTGGTCGTGGCACGACGGCGGCGTCGTCGAGACGACCGAAACCAAGCTCAACGTCGCGTTGCGCGACCTCACCGGTTTCGACGGCCGCTGTGACGCGATCTATCTCACGAAGGACCTCGGGGAGAATCCGCCCGACGACAGCGCCCCGCTTTCCGCCTGGCGCAAGACGGCGCTCGGCCTGCCGGCGGCGCCCGAGGACATGGGCGAGTTCGACCTCGTGGTCGTCGGCGGCGGCTACGGCGGTCTCGGCAGCGCCATCTCCGCCGCGCGCCAAGGCCTGAAGGTCGCGCTGATCCAGAACCGCCCGGTGCTGGGCGGCAACGGCAGCTCCGAGGTGCGCGTCTGGTCGCAGGGCCTGATCCGGCGCGGCAAGTACCCTTACATCGGCGAGATGGTCGAGGAGTTCGCCGACCGCGCGAAGAACTCCCCCGGCCTGTACGAGGAATTCGGTGACGCCCAGAAAGAGGCGCACGTCCGCAAGGAGAAGAATATCTCGCTCTTCCTGAACGAGCACGTGTACGCCGCCGAGACCAAGGGCGACCGCATCGTGTCCGTCACCTCGCTCAACACCACCAACAGCCGCCAGAAGCGTTTCCGCGGGAAACTCTTCTCCGACTGCACGGGTCACGGCTCCCTCGCCCACCTCGCGGGCGCCAAGTACGAGATCGAGCTCAAGGACCTGCTCGGCATGAGCAACATGTGGGTCTGGAGCAACGCCGCGGAGCCGCGGCGCTTTCCCGAGACCCCCTGGGCCC
>JBEGJD010000455.1:0-3567 GCA_041184765.1 Verrucomicrobiota bacterium
CACATGTTCGTGGCGAGCCGGGTGGGGCGGTGGCGGCGGAAATCCGGGCGGCGGGCGGAGTGGCTCGGGAGATCGTGGCCGATGTGGCCGATACCACCGCGATGCGCGCGGCCTTCGCCGGGATCGAGCGCCTTCATATCCTGGTGAATAACGCCGGCATCGCGCACGTCGGCAACGTTCTCGACACGACCCCGGAGGACTTCGACCGCGTGTGCGCGGTGAATGTGAAGGGAGTTTATCATGGCCTGCATTTCGGCGTCCCGAGGCTGCTCGCAGCTGGCGGCGGCGCGATCGTGAACCTCGCCTCGATCGCATCGAAACTCGGCCTGGCGGACCGCTTCGCCTACGGCATGAGCAAGGGTGCGGTGCTTACCATGACGCTCTCGGTTGCCCGCGATCTCGTGGGCCGCGGCGTGCGTTGCAATTGCGTGTGCCCCGCGCGTGTGCACACGCCGTTCGTGGACGGATTTCTCGCGCGTAATTACCCGGGACGCGAAGCGGAGATGTTCGAAAAACTTTCTGCCGCCCAGCTGATCGGCCGGATGGGCCGCCCCGAGGAAATCGCCGCGTTGGTGGCGTTTCTCTGTTCCGACGAGGCCGCCTTCATCACCGGCTCGGCTTACGACATCGACGGGGGCGCGACGCTGCTGAGGTAGCGCCTCTGTCAATGTGAAGTTTAAACCTTGCTGCAGTGGATGTTGGGTAGCGTGATTGGAGGATGGGCTCGCTTCGAAGGGTCGCTGCTCTGGCACTGGGAGCCATCATGCTCGCAGGCGACGTTTTCGCGCAGCTGCTGATACCTTGGAATGCGATCGGCAACGCGAGTTACAACACGCCCGGTAACTGGCAGGGAGCACTGGTCCCCTCGCAAAACGATATCGCCTATTTCGGAACGACGGGCGGCAACATTTCCCTGACGGTTCCTGCGGCGGTCGGAGGCATCCAATTCGCGTCCTTCGCCAGCGGCCCGTACACGCTTTCCACGACTTCCGGTTCGACGCTCTACCTGGGGCCGTACGGCGTGGAGAACTACGCCCCGATTAACCAGCAAGTCGGGGTGCCGCTGGTGTTCAACTCCGTGAGGACACCGGTCACCAATCAAGGCACGGGCACGCTGACGATTGGTGCCACCGGTACCACAGCAACGCCGGTCACCATCAATGCCGGTGCCTCGATCCTGTTCGGCGGCGCGGCGACCTCGACCGGTGTGGTGCTGGGGAAGCTGACCGGCGCGGGCGCCGCGATCTTCAACGGGGGGACCTGGACGCTTTGGCAGAATAACGACTACACTGGAGGCACCACCATCAACGACGGTCGTCTGACGCTGAATTTGGGTGCCGCGTTGCCGGTCGGCGCGCCCCTTTCGATCGTGGCCGCGGCGGGGAAAACCGCGATGCTGGATGTGGCCGTAGGATTCGGGGGCACCAACAACTCGGTGCCCAACACCGTGACTCTAGGCGCCGTGCGTCTGGGAGGTGGGGACTATTCATCGCGGCCCGAGATCAGCATCGCGAGCGGCCAGTTGATCCTGGCCGGCGACGTTACCTTTGAGGCGCTGAACAAGCCGAACCGGGGCTTGATCACGGCCTCGGGAGGGGCGGGTTCTCTCTCCCTCAGCGGGACGCGCACGTTTGTTATCGAAGATTCGCCGGTGGCAGGAACGGACCTGCTCATCGATGCGCGAATCACGGGCGGGGGACTGATCAAGACGGGGGCCGGCACCTTGCAGCTCGCGAGCACCCAGAACGCCTACACCGGAGGCACGGTTGTGAATCAGGGCACGCTTTTAGTGACGAGCACGGGGGCCATTCCTCTCGGATCTGCCGTCTCCGTGGTTTCAAGCGGCGGAGATGCTGTTCTCTCAATCGCCAACAATGCCTCCGTCACGGTCTCCAGCCTCACTTTGGGTGGGACGAATAGCGGCATCACGACCAGAAACCTGGTGGATTTCGGTGGCTCGTCGAGTTTGCTGGCCCTCGCACAGGGCGGCTCGATCACGGTCTACGGTTCCGGCGCCGACGGCGGCGCCCGAATCGGCAACTCCTATATCGGCATAGTTCCCAACGGTACCCTTGACGTTGGCTCGGGGGGAGTAGCCACCATCGACGTCCGTCGGAATAGCCCCGCCGCCACCTCGTCGCTCGACCTCCTGGTCACCACTGCGTTGACGGGGGGGGGCGCGATTCAGAAGACCGGTTCCGGGGCGATGCTGCTGGAAGGATCAGGCTCTCTGCTCACCGGCACGCTGAGCGTGAACCAAGGTACCGTTCTGTTCGGCAACGCGTTCTCGCCTGCCGGAGGTACCAACGCTGGCGGCGGCGTGATTGTCGCCTCCGGTGCTGTCATCGGCGCCGGTGCGCGGGCATCCACGTCCTCCGGCGAGGTGGTTCTGTCCAAGGCGGTTACTTTGAACTCCGGTGCGCAATTGGGGTCGTGGGATCTGGACCAAGGCATCCGGCTCAACCTCGCCGGATCCGTGAACCTGCAGCCGGCGGCCAACAGCACGACGGTGACGCTGGCGCTCGGCGGGTACGAAGGTTCCGTCATCTCGGGAACCGTGAATGCGACCGCACCCGGAAGTTCGCTGTCGCTGGTGAATGCCTTGGCCGGTCATCGCGGGCTGCTCGCCGTTAGGACCGCAGTCGGGGCCAATGTCGGCTCGATCTCGGTCGACGGCGCCGGACTTATCCTCTCCGCGTTGCCGACCAACGTTAATACCACTCTCAACGCCACCGCGGGCGGTTACCTTGGAGTGGCCCCGGCGGTGGTCAAGGGGGCGACGCCGTCGGTGCAGGCGGTGGTGGATCGCGTGGGCGCCAACAAGTCTACGTTCAACGGCACCTTCGGATTCGATAGCTTTGCCGACGCCACGACCCCGCAGGTTTTTTCGGATAACGTCACTTTCGCCGGCTTCGGGACCGGGCTCACGCTGGGTTCGATGACGAGCGCGATCCTGACCGGCGTGATCACGCCTCCGGGGTCCGAGTATGCTTTTGGCAACGGTGGAGGAGCGCTGATCCTGCGTGGCAATGCTACCCTCTCGGATGCCTCCGGTGTTGGGCCCCGTTCTCTCAGCGTCGATTCGGCCTCTGCCAGCAACAATCCGTTGGCTCTGGTGCTGCAGGCCGCCAACTCGTTCACGGGGGGCGTGCGGGTTAAAAACTCAGCTGTCGTTTTCGACGCAGCGGGGGCGCTGCCAGCGGGCGCCCGTCCGATGAGTATCCAGGCTGGCGCCTACGTGGGATTCACGGAGGCCGCGGGTATGTCCGGACCGGGCGGTTTCCGCAGCCTGTTGTCGCCCGCAAACTTCACGTCCCTCACGATCGATTCCACGGCTGTGCTCGGAGTCGATTCTTCGGTTTTTGTCGCGGAGAAAATCGCCAACTTCGCTCTCACTCCCTCCTCGACGCGCTATCTCTCTGACCGGCTTGATTTCTCGCAGTTGGCCCCCGTCGGATTCGGTAGCGCCACGCGCGCGACGCTGCTCGGCACCGTGACGGGTCCCCTGGTTGGAAACTCCCGCTCCTTGCGCCTACTCGGAGTGGAGGGCGGCGTGCTCGAAGTGTG
>JBEGJD010000456.1:0-4743 GCA_041184765.1 Verrucomicrobiota bacterium
CCCCAGCGCCGTCCAGAAGAGCACCCCGCCCATCGGGCCCTCAATCACGACCCCGAAGCTGCCGCTCACGAGCAGCATCCATGCGACGCTCCACCAGCCGAGCGCTGGCAGGGCGGACGGATCAGTCGCGGCGAGCAGTACGAGCCGGCGCGTGCGCACGAGGATCGCGACGACGACGGCGAGCCACGCCGCAAGGCCGACGAGGCCCATGCGACCGAGCACGGTGAAAAATATGCTGTGTGGGCTGCGGACGTTAAATTCCTCGCCGAGGTCGAGCTGGTATGTGCGGGCGAAGCGCTCGGTGAGATTGGCCCCGAAGCCAAGCCCGAAGGCCGGTCCAGATTCGAGTGTTTCCTCCGCGACGGCTCGCCACCAGAAGGCGCGAAACCGGTTGTTGTCGCCTACATACTCGCGGTCCGCGCTGCGATAGCTGCCCGTGCCGCCTACGTCGGCGATCGAGCGAACGTGTTCGTACAGCGCGTAGAAGCGGCTGCGTTCGAATTCCCTATCCGACGTGAATGCGACGAACAGCAGCCCGAGTAGCGCGGCAGGAACCAGCACGCCCTGGAGGCGCCACGGTGTCCAGTTTCGGCCCAGCGCCCACCACGCCGACGTCGCGACCAGCCCGACGATCGCGGCGCGGGACGAATCGATCGTGAACGCAGTCGTGTAGCTCAGGGACGCGAAACCGTGGCGCACGAGCGCCGGCCAGTGGGGTACGGTCGAAAACAGGAAAAAGCCCGCGAACAGGTAAGCGGCGACTAGGTCTGCTTTATAAAAGATTAGCGGGTCACCGCGGAAAACCAGTCGGGAAACGATCAGGTCCGAGAACTCGCGGTACAGTCCGTAGCATACGGGCAGCGCCAAGGCCGCGCCAAGCATTGTGCGCCGCAACAGCGCGAGCGAGGCGGCGTGCCGCGCGAGCGACTGCGCGATGAAGAAGAAGACGGCGTAGTACACCGTCGCGAAGTCGCGGACCGCGATCGCCCCGTGGGAGCGGACATCGATCCAAAGGCGTGCGAGGCCGAGCAGAATCCAGACGCCGAGGGCGACGTTGAGCGAATCGCGGTTAAAGGCGGACGTGCGGTGGAGCGCGGTGCGGACGACGACGGCGGTCGCGCCGCACAGCAACGCAGCCTCCGCGGGCAGCAGCGGCACCTGGCTTGAGAGCGACAGTTGCGCGAAACCGCGGTTGCCGATCACGTAGCCGAAGAGCGCAGCGGCCAGAACCCAGGCCTCGGGCAACGGCCCGCGCAGCCATTCGAGCAGCGCCCAAAGGCCTATCGCGGAGGCGACGAGCGTGAGGGTGTAGTCCTGAGTGGCGACGTCGAAACCCGCCCAAACCGCCAACACCGAGCCTAGGCCGGCGGCTATCGCGGTGCGTAGGAAGGGATTCACGGGCCGTGACCGTAGAACCGTCCCCAGGTGGGGCAACGGGGATCGCGCGGCGGTCGACTTGCCTCCGATCGGGGCCGCGTTTGGGATGGGTTGATGCCCGCCGCGCCCATCGAACCCTCGCCGCTCGTCGGGGCTGAGGTGGCCGGCTCGCGGGGCCGTGAACGACTGCGGCGCGTAAACTCGACGGTCGTCGCGGCGGTGGCGGGCCGAGGCTGTGCGGTGGCGGGCTCGCTGGTTTCGATTGCGTTGATTCTGCGGCAGCTGGGTCCCGAATCGTACGGAATCTGGGCCGCGTTGCTGGCGCTCACCGGCCTCTTCGGGGTAGCGGATCTCGGTCTCGGCTACGGTCTACTCAACGCGGTGGCGGATGCGCTCGGCCGCGACGATCCGGTCCGGGCCAGGCAATTGGTTTCGAGCGGTGTCGGTGTGCTGACCGGGGTGGCCGCCGCGGTGGCTGCCCTCCTCGCTCTGGCGCTTGCGACGGTGCCGTGGACTGAACTCTTCCGGACCGCCGATTCGGGAAGCGCCGCTAAACTGGGCTCCGCGGCGGCCGTGCTGGCCGGCGGGCTGTTGTTAGGTTTGCCGTTCTCCGTCTGGCAACGCGTGGCGGCGGCGGCGCAGACCGGCTACTGGGTGTCGGCGTGGGACGCTATCGGCGCGGCCGTGTCCTTGGGCGGCGTGTGGCTTGCGGTCCGCGTCGGCGGTGATTTTACCGCACTGGCGGCGGCGCTCGCGGCGGGCCCAGCGGTGGCGTCGGTCGGCGGCTCGCTTTGGTACTTCGGGTTTCGGCGGATGGACCTGCGGCCGCGTTGCGCGGATTTCGAACTCGTGCTCGCGCGGCGGTTGCTTGCGAGCGGAGGTAGTTTCATTGTGCTGCAGGGTTGCGGGCTACTGCTGCCGGCGGCGCTCACGCTGCTGCTGCTGCGGCATGCCGGACCTGCTGAGGTAACCCTCTATACCTTGGTCGGGAAACTTTACCAGTTCGCGCCGCAATTGGCGGCGTTTTGGTTCGCGCCGCTGTGGCCGGCGTACCGCGACGCGCTTGCACGGGGCGAGGTGGCGTGGGCGCACCGGACGTTTGGCAAGGTCACGTTACTGGTCGCCGGAGCAACCGCGGCCGGAGTCGCAATCTTGGTGCCGACCGCCGAGATTATCATCCACTGGTGGACGGGCACGGCCGTCGGTCCGCTGCCGGCGCTCAACTTCGGATTCGCGGTTGGAACGCTGCTTTTGGTGGCCACGACCTCGGCATCGACGTTCCTCAACGCCAGCGGCTACGTCGGTGGCCAAGCTTGGCTGGCGGGGGGGCAGGTTGCGCTCAGCCTCGCTTTCGCGGTAGTGCTCGTCGGCCCGGGCGGCGCCGCAGGGGCTGCTTGGGCCGTAGTGGGGGCGCTACTGCTGCTTGTGGTGCCGGTGCAGGTGGCGGTGCTGCAAACTCTGTTACGCGAGCAACGTGCGGCCGCCGCATGAGCGCGGATTTCCAGGCGCGCGCGGGGTTCTGGGGCGGCTACTGGCTGCCGAGTCTCGCCGGAGCGCTGCTGCATCCGCCGCGGCGGCCCTCGACAGCAGCTCCTCGGGTTGTCGCTGTCCTGCTACCCGAGTATATCGGGGACGTCGTGATGACCGTTCCGTTACTGCGGTCGCTGCGGAAACGGTATCCGTCGGCGCGCCTGCTAGCCGCGGTGCGGCCTCAGGTCGCGCCGTTGCTGCGCGGATGCCCGCACATCGACGGGGTTGTCGACTGGCCGCCGGGTTTGTCCGCGGCCGAGACGCTGGCGCGACGACTGCGCGCCGAAGGCTGCGATCTCGCGGTCGTGCCGCGTTCGGATCCGGACATGGGATGGGCCCCTTGGGTTGCGGCGCGCTGCGGCGCGGCAGACCGCATCACGCTCACGGCTTTCGCCCCGGGTCTGCGCCGCCTGCAGCGCCTTCAGGGCCTGCCGTTTTTTAACGTATCCGTTGTTCCATCACCCGACGTCGCACACGAGGTCCGCCGGCGTCTCGCCCTCGCGCGCCACTGGGGCGGCGACCCCGAGGAGACGGTTCTCGAATCGTGCTCGACGGTGGCGGATCGCGCGGCGGCGGCGCGGTGGCGGGAGGCCGTGCCGTCGGGACGGGTACTGGTAGCCTTCGGGCTTGGGGCTTCGCAGGCCTTCCGGCGTTGGCCGGCGGAGCGGTTCGCGGCGCTGATCGACCGGTTGGCGGAGCGGCGGCCACTCGCGGCTTTGCCGGTGGCCGGCCCGGGTGAGGAGGCGCTGGCGGCCGAAGTATGTGCGCGGGTGCGGACGCCTTTGGCACTACCGGCGCCGCCAAGCCTGCCCGGGCTCGCGGCCATGCTCGAGCGCTGCTCGGGCTTTGTTGGTAACGACAGCGGACCTGCGCATCTGGCCGCCGCGGCGGGCCTTCCGGTCGTGATGATCTCGGCCTTTGCACCCGGACTGCCGGCGACGCACCCCTGCAGCCCCGAGAAATGCCGGCCCTTTGGCCCGCGGGTGCGCGTGGTGCAACCGGCGGTGGGTGCAGATAACGGGATCGCCGGTGTGACAGTCGACGCCGTCGCGGCGGCGGTAGACGCGCTCGGATTCGGTGGCGCAACGGAGGCGGCAAGTTGAGCGCAGGACCCGAGCGCGAGCCGGCGGTTTCTGTGCTAATGACCGTGCACAACGCCGGCCGTTTTCTGGCACCGGCGGTGCGCAGCGTGCTGGCGCAGACGCGGCCCGACCTTGAATTGCTGATCCTCGACAACGCGTCTACGGACGGCGCGGTGGCGGCTCTGGCCGCGGAGGGCCCTGATTCGCGCATCGCCGTCGAGCGCGCGGATGAAAACCTCGGCATCGTTGCGGGCACAAACCGGCTCGCGGCGCGCGCGCGCGGACGCTTTGTCTCCGTGCTCGACCACGACGACGAACTTTCGCCGGAGAAACTTGCGCTACAGGTCGCCTGGCTGGACGCGCATCCGGCGGCGGGCGGCGTGGCTGCGCGCACTGAATTGATCGACGATGACGGTCGTGCCATTGGCGGCGACTTCACTTTGCCGGATGCGGCGGAATACCGGACCTTTACCGCCTACTCGCAGGCAGCGACCTTCGGATCCCATCTGTTCCGGCGGGAATGGCTGGAGCGTTTCCATAGGCGCCATGCGTTTCCGTTCAGTAGCGATTTCGACTTTGTCGCGCGCGTCTCAGAGGTGACGGAGATCGACGTGCGGCCCGAAGTGCTCTTCCGCTATCGTGTGCATGGTGCGCAGACAACCCGGCGGCACCGACTCGATCAGGTGGCCGACGAAGTACTAATCCGGATTCTTACGGCATGCCGTCGCGCCGGTAGGGTGGAGCCGTGGGCGAA
>JBEGJD010000457.1:0-2766 GCA_041184765.1 Verrucomicrobiota bacterium
CCGCTGAGGTGAATGCGTGGCTCCGGGGTGAGTCGGTGCCGGCGGGCAAGGCGCCCGTCAAGAAAGCCGCGGCGAAGAAGGCGCCCGTGAAGAAGGACCCGGTCAAGAAGGCCCCGGCCAAGAAGGCCGCCGCGAAGAAGAAGTAAGCGCTAGCTACCGACGGCGCGGCGCATCCGCACGAACGGGATCGCCACGCCGTCGGGCTGGACCGGTTCGATCCGTTCGAGCGCCACAAATCCACAGGCCGCGTAGAGCGGCACGCCCGGGAGCGTCGCCATCAGCTCCAGCGTCGTGAAGCCCTCGGCGCCGGCCGCCGTCGCGCAGTGCTCGAGGAGCTGCCGCCCGAGCCCGCGGCGCGCGTGGGTCGGGGCCACGTAGAAGGCGCGGATGCGCGCCGGGTCGCGTGAGGGGTCGAGCAGTGGGTCGGGGCCCGTCTTGGTCTGGTCGCCGCCGTAGAGGGTCGCGCGGCGGCTCCATCCTGCCGCAGCGACGATTACGCCCTCAGCCTCGATCACGAAGTAGGTGCCGTCGGCGATGAGTTGCGTGTCCGGCCCATACACGTGGCGCAGGCCGCTCTCGACCTGCGCCGACGTGTAGAAGCCGTCGCTCAGGCCCCGCATCGACGCGACGATCAGGGCGCGGATCGCGTCGAGGTCATCAAGCGTCGCGGGGCGAAGGGGCATCATGGTGCCAACACGGCGCCGTGATGCCCCCCGTGGCCGCACCGGCGACCCATCACGGCACCGTGGTGGCGGCGCGGAACCGCTGCTGCGCCGCCTCGAATTCCGTGCGCAGCTGGACGAGCCGCTGCTTCGCATCGTTCCCGACCGCCTGGTCCGCCTGCATCATCGCGCCGTAGAGATACTGGATCTGCGCCGCGAGGCCGGGCCGGCCGTACCGCCAGGGCTGCGACTGGATCGTCTCGCGCACCGCACCCACCGCCGCCTGCTGCGAGCCGGTCGCGCCACGGAAGACGGTCTCCACCTCGCCGTTCAACCGATTCATCTCGCTCACGAGGTCGCGCACCGCGAGGTTGTGCGTCAGCAGCGCCTGCAGGTCGGCGATGCTCACGCCGTCGGCAATCACGCGCGGGTCGGGCTCCACGACGAGGGGCACGATCGAGCTCCAGCTACCGTTCGTCAGGCGCACCTGGTAGCGCCCCGGCACGATGACGGGACCGTTGCGTCCGCTGCGCGCGGGGTTCGCGTCCCAGGGTCCGGCGAGGGTGAGGTCCCAGATGAAGCGGTTGTGCCCCGCCGCCGCCGGCAGCCGCGGCGTGCCGATCCGCTCCCACATCGGGGCGCGCATCGAGGGCTCGGCCGGCGCCACGCGCTGCTCTCCCGCGGCGAGGCTCGAGAAGCGGCGGATCACCGTGCCGGTGCCGTCGAGGACCTCGAGCGTCACCTCGCCCGCAGGGGCCGACGCGAAGACGTAGTCGATGACCGCGCCGGCGGGCGGGTACTCCGGGTCGGTGGTGCTCGCCCGTGCGCTCTCAAGCCCACCGAAGCCGGCACGGTAGCGATGCCGATACGCCGTCCGCGGCGTGAGCAGCACGGCGGGGGTCGTCGCCGAGGCCACGGCCTGCGCCTGATGGAGCGGTGTGATGTCGTGCAAGATCCAGAAGGCTCGGCCCTGCGTCGAGATGACGAGGTCCTTCCGGTGCACCTTGAGGTCGGTGATCGGCGTGTTTGGCAGGTTCAGTTGGAGCGACTGCCACCGCGCGCCGTCGTCGAACGACACATAGATGCCGAACTCCGTGCCCGCGTAGAGCAGGCCGGGCCGGTCGGGGTCCTCGCGCACGACGCGCACCGGTTCGTCGGCGGGGATCCCGTTGCGGCCGTCCGTCAGCCGCTTCCACGTCGCGCCGTAGTCGTCAGTCTTGTAGATGTACGGCTGATGATCACCGAGCAGGTAGCGGAGAACGGTGTAGTACGCCGACCCCTTCCGGTGCGGCGAGGGCTCGATGTTTTGCACGCGGCCGCCAAGGGCGAGCCCGGGCGGGGTAATCGTCTTCCAGGTGCGGCCGTCATCGCGGGTCACGGCGAAGGGGCCGTCGTTCGCCCCCGTCCAGATCAGCCCGCGCTCGAGCGGGGACTCGCGGATCGCGTACAGCGTTGAGAAGAACTCCTCGCCCGTGTTGTCGACCGTGATCGGGCCGCCGGAGTAGACCGCGCGCTTGTCGGATGGGTTCCAGGTGAGGTCGGGGGAGATCGCCTCCCAGGTACGGCCCTCGTCCCGCGTCCGATGCACCACCTGCGAGCCGTAATAGAGCACGCGCGGGTCGTGCGGTGAGACCTCCATCGGGGAGACGCGCTGGAAGCGGTAGACCATATCCTGCGTGGCGTTCCCGTACAGTGACTGCGCTCCGACCCAGTACTGCCACTCCTGCCCGGTGCGCAGCGACATCCGCGAGAACTGGCCCTTGCAGGAACCGTAGACGGTGTCGGGCTGCGTCGGGTGCGGCATGATCGGTCCCGTCTCGCACCCGGGGCCCGATCGCCAGCCCTGCACGGGATCGTCGAGGCCGCCCGATTCCACTGGCAGCGACGGCAGGATCAACGTGGAGTTGTCCTGCTGCGCGCCGTACAGACGGTACGGGAACTGATTGTCCACGTAGACCTGGTAGATCTCCGCGGTCGGCTGGTTGTACTGCGTGCTCCAGGTACGGCCGCCGTTCAGTGAGACGGTGGCGCCGCCGTCATTCGACTGGATCATCACCTGCGGGTTCGCGGGATGGATCCAGAGGTCGTGGTTGTCGCCGTGCGG
>JBEGJD010000458.1:0-3804 GCA_041184765.1 Verrucomicrobiota bacterium
TCAGGCCGTCGGGGGAGACAAACGAGGCGCTGCACCCGCCGAGTGAGACGATCGCGCCCATCGGGAATCCGGTGAGATCCGCGAAGGCCTTCGGGTCACCCTGGTAGCCCAGCGCCCGCAGGCGCCCGGCGAGCTCCGGCATCTGCTGCGGCATCCACATGCCCTCGTCACCGCGAGCGGGCGACCAGGCGAGAACGGCGGCGGCGAAGATGGAAACGAAGGGGCGGGAGAGCGGGAGTTTCATGGGCTTTGAGACGGAACCGTGGTGAGGACCGGGCCGCGGGTAAAGGCCGCGCTCAATACGGTCCCGCCCGCCGTTTGCCTTCCTCGCGGATCGGTATTCATGGGCGGGTACCATGCGAAAACTGCCTGCGCTTCCTCTCCTCGCCTTGCTCCTTACACCCGCTCTCGCGGCCGACGCCGCCGATCCGGGGCCGGGATTCAGCGTGAAGCACATGGACCTTTCGATCGCGCCGGGCGCCGACTTCGCGAAGTTCGCCGCGGGCGGCTGGTATGGACGCACCACGATCCCGTCGGACAAGTCGCGTTGGGGTGGTTTTGACGAGCTCGCGGAACGCAATTGGGGACACGTGCGGGGCCTCGTCGAGGCGGCGGCGGCCAACCCCGGCGCGCCGGGATCCAACACCCAGAAGGTAGGCGATATGTTCGCCGCGGCGCTGGATGTGGCGGCGATCAATGCCCGCGGCCTGAAGCCGATCGAGCCGATGCTCGCGCGTATCGCCGCGGTTAAATCACCGGAGGAACTAGCGGCCGTCTGCGCGGAGATGCACGTCGAGATCGGCAATCCGCTCTTCGGCATGGCGTTCTATGCCGACCAGAAGAAGAGCGACACCTACGCCTTCTATCTCGGCCAGGGAGGGACGAGCCTTCCCTCGAAGGAGTATTACTTCTCGGAGAAATTCGCGCGGGAACGCTGGGAGTTTATCGGCCACGTCGCGCGCATGCTCGAGCTCGCCGGCGAGCCCAAGGCCGCCGCCTACCAGAAGGCAGAGATCGTCTTCGGCCTCGAAAAGGCGATGGCCGAGAACTCCAAGCTGCCCGTCGAACTCCGTGACCGACTAGCCAACTACAACAAGATGACGATCGCCGATGCGATCGCCGCGTACCCGGGGATTCCGCTGCGGCGCTTCATCGACGGCCTCGGCATGCCCGCGGGCGTGACGGACGTTATCGTGGGCCAGCCCAAGTTCCTCGAGGGCTTGTCCAAGCTCATGCGGGAACGTCCGCTCGACGACTGGAAAACCTACGTGCGCTGGCACCTCATCCGCTCCGCGGCGCCCTACCTCACGGAGGCCCTCGACGAGGAGCGCTTCCGTTTCTACGGCACGGTTCTCAATGGCACGCCGAAACAGGAACCGCGCTGGCAACGCGCCGCCCGGCTGGTCGATGGCAGCATCGGCGACGCCCTCGGGCAGCTCTACGTCGCGAAGCATTTCCCGCCCGAGTCCAAGGCCCGCATGCTGGAGATGATCGGCAACATCAAGGCGGTCATGCGCGACCGCTTGACGACGCTCGAATGGATGTCGGAGGAGACCCGCCGGAAGGCGGTCGCCAAGTTCGACCGCTTTGAGGCGATGATCGGCTACACGGACAAGTGGCGCGACTACTCGGCGGTGGAGATCCGCCGCGACGACCATTTCGGTAATGTGGTGCGCGCGGCGCGAGCCGAGTCGCGCCGGCAGATCGACCGCACCGGGGGCAAGGTCGACAAACGCGAGTGGGGCATGACGCCCTCGACGGTGAACGCCTACTTCTCGCCCGTGACCAACCAGATCGTGTTCCCCGCGGGAATCCTGCAGCCGCCCTTCTTCGACGCCGCGATGGACGACGCCGTGAACTACGGCGCGATCGGCTGCGTGATCGGGCATGAGATCACTCACGGTTACGACGACCAAGGCCGGCGTTCCGACGCCGACGGCAATCTGGTGGACTGGTGGACGCCCGAGGACGCCGCGAAGTTCCGCGACCGCGCCCAGCGCGTGGTGGAGCAGTTCAACGGTTATCAGGCGCTGCCCGGACTCGCGATCAACGGTCAGCTGGCGCTCGGCGAGAACATCGCCGACCTCGGTGGCGTCTCGATCGCGTTCGAGGCGCTCCAACGCTCGTGGAAGGGCAAGGCGGCGCCGGCGAAGATCGACGGCTTCACCGCGGAGCAGCGGTTCTTCATCTCTTGGGCGCAGCAATGGCGCACGGCCTACCGCGAGGACGCGATGCGGCTGCAGGTCGCGCGCGGCCCCCACGCCCCGGGCAATTTCCGTGCGATCGGACCGCTCGTGAACTTCCAGCCCTTCTACGACGCCTTCGGGGTCAAGGAAGGTGACAAGCTCTGGAAAGCGCCGGCCGACCGCGCGAAGATCTGGTGAAGAAGGCGGCCGCGCGCCGCCGTCACTCGGTGTGCCGCTTCGCTTTGGAGCGGCCACCCTTCCAGATGTCGTACTGCGGGTCGGCGTGCTCGGCGAAGAAGGCATCGAGCCGCCGCGCCAGACCCGCGCGGGTTTCCTCCAAGCCGGGCTGCCCGTAGAGGTTGAATCGCTCGCGAGGATCCTTGCGCATGTCGTAAAGCTCGAAAGGTCCGCTGGGGAAGCGCGCGACGTACTTCCAACCGTCGGTGCGGATGGCGCGCACGGTCTCCATCTCGTAGTAGACCGTGTTGTCCCACGCTTCCGGCGACCGGCCCGAGAGCACGGCCGAGAAATCGCGGCCCGGCGAACGCGGCGCGCGGGGCATCCGGTCCGCGAGCCCGAGGTGACCGAGCACCGAGGGCAGGAAGTCGTAGTTGCTCACCAGCAGGTCCGAGGTGCAGCCGGCGGGGACGCGGCCGGGTTGCCGGAAGATCAGCGGGATCTGCATCATCAGCTCGTGCGCGCCGATCGGGCGGAAATGATCCCCCATGCCCCACATGCCGTTCTGCCCGCCCATCCAGCCTTGGTCGGACGCGTAGGCGACGAGGGTGTCGTTCTCGAGCCCGAGGCGCCGCAACGCGGCCAGCACGTCGCCCACGCCGTCGTCGACCCCGCTCACCTCCGCCGCCGTGCGCTCCATCGCGTTGCGGGTGTTGTGAAAGCCCTTGTTGGCGAATTGCCACGGGTGCATCGACTCCACCGGGAACGACTTGAACTGCACTCCGCGGTAGTACTCCGCGTGCCGGTTGCGGGGTGGATTCTGCATCAGTTGCCCGAGCACGTAGGGACCGTTGTAGGCCAGGAAGAGAAAGAAGGGCCGGCCCCGGTTCCGCTCGATGAACTCGATGCCCTTTCGCGTCCAGAGGTCCGTCGTGTAACCCGCCTCCATCCGCACCTGGCCGTCCTCGATCACCTCCTGGTTGTAGAACTCCTTCGTGTGGCCGTCGGGCTTCGTCACCCAGTACGAGAAGCCTTCCGAGGGCGTGAGGTTCGCCCCGAGGTGCCACTTGCCGCTCAGGCCGCAGACGTAACCCGCGTCACGCAGGATCTCCCCGAGGGAGGTGAACTCGCGCAGCGTATTGTACGCCTCGGGACCCATCATGAACTTCGGGTCGAGGAACGAGTGCACCCCGTGCTGCGAGGGCAGCAGGCCGGTCAGAAAAGTCGCGCGCGTCGGAGAGCAAACCGGGTTGCTGCTCAGCGCCCGCGTGAAGCGCACGCCCTGCGCCGCGAGCCCGTCGATGTGCGGCGTGCGGATATCGGGGTTGCCGTAGCACCCGAGTGTCCACGCACCCTGGTTGTCGGTGAGGATGAAGACGAGATTCGGCGGCCGCGCCGCGCCAAGGGAGGCGAACGAAAGGAAAACCGAGGCGAGGAAGGC
>JBEGJD010000459.1:0-6591 GCA_041184765.1 Verrucomicrobiota bacterium
GGCGAAAAGAAAAACGAATCGGTTACACATGGGGTGATGCGGCGCGGCTGAGGTGCGCTCACGTTCCTTTCCCGTCGCCGGGCCGTGCAATCCCAAACCCGGCGCGCCACCTCCTCGCCGCTTGCCATGCCTCGGCGGCCGACCTTCGCTCGCACCGCCCCCATGGAACGCCGCCGCCTTTTTCCGTTCCCATCTCTTATTGCCGCGAGTCCGCCGGCCACCTCCGCCGCCGAGCCGTTCGTCGACGTGAACGTGACGCTCGGCGACTGGGTTGTCCGCCGTTCCTGGGCCGACTCCACCGCGACCTTGATCGCGCGTCTCCGGCGGCACGGCGTGAGCTCCGCCTGGGCCGGGACCGTCGAGGGCGTGCTGCACACGGACATCGCCGGCGCCAACGCCCGGCTCGCGGCGGCCTGTACGGGCACGATGCTCCTGCCCTTCGGCACGGTGAACCCACTCGCGCCCGACTGGGAGGAGGACGTACGCCGCTGCGCCGAGGTGCACGGGATGCCCGGCATCCGGGTTTTTCCCGGTTACCATTCCTACAAGCTCGAGGACGAGATCTTCGCCCGTCTGCTCGCCGCGGCGACGAAAAGCGGTCTGCTCCTCCAGATCGCGCTCTCGATCGAGGATGACCGCGCGCAAAACCCGGTGCTCACGGCGCCCTTCGTGAATGTCGCCGCGATCCCCGAGTTGATCGCCCGCACGCCGGGCGCGCGCGTCATGCTGCTCAATGCCACCTCGCGCGTGTTTTCCGGCGCACCGCTGGTGTCGCGCCTAGCCCAAGCGGGAGTGTTCCTCGAGATCGCCACGCTGGAGGGTGTTGCCGGCATCGAGAACCTCCTGGGTCGCGCACCCAAGGCGCGCCTTTGCTTCGGCTCCCACTCTCCCTACTTCGTCTTCGAGGCCGCGTTGCTGAAACTGCAAGAGTCGGAACTCACGCCGGCGCAGACCGCCGCCGTGCGCCACGCCAACGCGGCCCTCGCCCTCTCCCGCGCATGAACCGCCGCGACTTCCTCGCCACCGGCGCCGCCGCCGCGCTCGCCCTACCGGCTGCCCGCGCCGCCTCCCCCGAGCCCGCCGCGTCCGCGTGGGGCACCGCCGAACTGCGCAAGCTGGGCGCCTGGGACGTGCACGCGCACGTCGGCACGCCGGGCCCCAACCCCGCCAAACGCATGGAGGCGCTCGTGCGCATCGCCGACCGCGTGGGCGTCGAGCGGTTGTGCATCTTCATGAGCCCGCCGTGGCAGCATGAGCCGAAGCCGGAGGAGTTCCGCCGGAGTAACGACGACGTGCTCGCGATCCTCAAGGAATGGGGCTCGCGCGCGTTCGGATTCGTCTACCTCAACCCGGTCCACACGAAGGAATCCCTCGCCGAACTCGAGCGCTGCGTCGCCGACGGACCGATGGTGGGCATCAAGCTGTGGGTCGGCACCCGCGCGCACCGCCGCGAGCTCGACCCGATCGTGCGGCGCGCGGTCGAGCTCGACGCCCTCATTTTCCAGCATACGTGGATCAAGCAGCGCGGAAAAGGGAACCTGCCGCAGGAATCCACCCCGATGGAACTCGCCGAACTTTCCTCCCGGCACCCCGGCGTGCCGATGGTCTGCGGGCACACCGGAGGCGCCGAGTGGGCGTTCGGCATCCGGGCGATCCGCTCCCGGCCCGAGCTGCACGGCGACCTAGGCGGCGGCGATCCCGTTTCCGGCCAAGTGGAGATGGCCGTGCGCGAACTCGGCGCCGAACGCGTGCTCTACGGCAGCGACGTCAGCGGCCGCAGCTTCGGTTCGCAGCTCGGCCGCGTGCTCGGGGCCGACATCCCCGATTCCGCCAAACGTCTCATCCTGCGCGAAAACCTCGTGCGTCTCCTCCGCCCCGCGCTGAAGCGCAAAGGCATCAAGGTGTGATCCGATCCGCACTGGAAAATTTCGGGAAACCGCTTGACTCGCCTTTTCGCGAACTGATTCTCGCCGTCCTTTCCCATCCGGGGTGGTAGCTCAGTTGGTTAGAGCGTCTGCCTGTCACGCAGAAGGCCGCGGGTTCGAGTCCCGTCCATCCCGCCAGTTTCCGAAGCCCATGGTTTCCAACGAGACCATGGGCTTCTTGTTTCCGGACCCGTCGCCACTTCGACCTCGAGGCGAACCCGTGAAACCCCGGCGCGCCGGCGGCGGCATGAATCTCGCTTTGACGGTTGAAACCGCCGCCAGGTTGGGTGGATGGTAACCCATTCCGCCGCCGCCAGATGCCCGCCAACATCCCAGTCCGAGCCAGCGAGCAACTTTCCTTTCCGGGTGAAGTGCCGGTGGCCGCGCGCCTCGCGGCTTGCCGCGAGTTTCTGCGGACGGAAATGGCGTCGCTGCGCCAGCGCCATGAGGCGGGCTCGCCGGGACTGACGATCTGCCGGGAGCGGGCGCAGATCATCGACGCCCTGCTGATCCACCTTTTCGCGTATGCGCTGAGATCCTACGCCCCCCCCGGGCCGGGCCCAGTTCCACCCGTGACGCTGGTTGCGCTGGGCGGGTACGGTCGCGGCGAGCTTTCCCCGTTGAGCGATGTCGACGTGATGTTTCTTTTCGCCACGAAGACGAAGGCCGCCGAGGCCAAGCCCCTGCAGGAGCACCTCACCAACGAGATCCTCTACATCCTCTGGGACTGCGGCCTGAAGGTCGGGCACTCGACCCGCACCTTTGACGAGGCGTTCGCGGAGGCCCGGAAAGACATCCTTACCAAAACCGCGTTGCTCGAGTCGCGGCGGGTCACCGGATCGGAAAAGCTCCACGACACCTTCGCTCAAGCCTACCGCAGCTATTACGCGACCGAGAACCCGCGGCAGTACATCGAGGCGCGCCTCGATGACCAGGCCTCCCGGCGCGGGAAGTATGCCAACACCGTTTTCAATCAGGAACCCGACATCAAGAACGGTGTCGGCGGCCTGCGGGATTTCCAGAACGCGGTGTGGATGGCGCGGGTGAAACTCGACGTCACTTCGATCGACGAACTCGCCGCGCAACGCTACCTGCGGTCCGACGATCTCGTGGCCTTCCAACGCGCGTACGACTTCCTGCTGCGCGTCCGCAACCAGCTGCATTTCTTCAGCACGCGCGCCACCGACGTGATGAGCCTCGACCAGCAGCCGAGGATCGCCGAAGCGCTCGGGTACCGCGAACCAGACATGCTCGCGCGGGTGGAGGCGTTCATGCAGGATTACTACCGCGCGGCGCAGACGATCTTCCGCGTCTCGAAGCTGGTGGAGGACCGACTCGCGCTCTCGATCGGACGCTCGGGGGACGGAGACAAGCGCTCGTTCCGCGATTCCCTCCTCGCCTCCCGCCTGCAACGCACCAAGCGGATCGACGGTTTCATTCTCCGCGGACGCGAGCTGGCGGCCGAGAAAGCCAGCGTTTTTCGCGATGATCCGGTGCGCCTGCTGCGGGTCTTCCGGCACTGCCAGACGCTCGACGCCACGCCTGATCTGCATCTGGCGGAACTGATCCGCGCCTCGCTTGGCCTCCTCACGCCCGAAGTGGCTGAAAGCAAGGACGCGAGCGTGTGCTTCCGCGCCATCCTCTCGGAGGCCGGCGCCGTGCACCCGGTGCTGAGCCGCATGCACGAACTAGGGGTCCTCGGGCGTTTCATCCGGGAATTCGACGCGCTCACCTGCCTCGTGCAGCACGAGTATTACCACCGCTACACGGCGGATGTGCACACGCTGAACGCGATCCGGGAGCTCGACCGCATCTATACCGAGGCCGAGCCGATCACGCTGAAGTACCGTGCGGCCCTGCACGAGACCGCGGATGCCTCCCTGCTCTACCTGACCCTGCTTCTGCACGACATCGGCAAGGCCGAGGGCATCCGCGGCCACGCCGAGAGCGGGATGCGTATAGCGGCCCCTATTCTAGAGCGATTCGGTGTGGAACCAGCTGGACGTGAGCTGGTTATGTTCACGATAAAAAACCATCTCGTGATGGCACGCTTCTGGCAGAAGCGGGATGTAGATGACCCCAGCACCGCTGCCGCATTTGCCGAAACGGTGGGTGACGCGGACCGCCTCCGCCACCTGTACGTGCACACTTTCTGCGACGCCCGGGGGACGGCCGCCGACCTCTGGAACAGTTACAAGGACACACTCCACACCACGCTTTACCGCACCACCTTCGAACGCCTGAAACTCGGAGCCGCTGCCGCCGACGCCAGCCTCCAAGCCCAGATCAAAATGACGCAACAGGAGCTCATCGCGAAAACCATCCCGGGAATCAGCACCGACGAGATCAACGCCCACTTCGGTCTGCTGCCCGAGCGCTACTTCGTGCACACCGAATCCGCGGAGATCGCGCTGCACATCCAGATGGTGAACCGGCTGCTGCACTCGATCACGACCACCGATTCCGTCGGGTCGCTGCGGCCGGTGATCGAGTGGAAGGACGATATCAACCGCTCGCTCACGGTCGTGAATGTCGTCACGTGGGATCGCGCCGGCCTCTTTTACAAGCTCGCCGGAGCGTTCAGCGTCGCGGGCCTGAACATCCTCGGCTCAAAGGTCATCTCCCGCACCGACCACATCGCGATCGACACCTTCTACGTCGTGGAGCCGGGCCGCGGTCCCGTGCAGAGCGCGGCCGCCCAGGACAAATTCGCCCGTACGATCGAGGACGCGTTGATGGCCAACCGCGACCTCCTCCCCGACATCCAGGCACAGGCCCGCAAGTACGCTTCCACCCGCTACCTCAGCTCCTCCTCCGGCGAGACGCTGCAGAGCACGTTCCCCCCGACCGTGGACGTTTACCACGAGCTCTCGATGGAGCGCACGATCGTGGAGGTTCAGGCCCGCGACCAGATCGGCCTGCTCTATCGTCTCGCCAAGGTGATTTCCGATCACGGTTTCGACATCACCTTCGCCCGCATCGGCACTGAACGCGGCGTCGCGATCGACACCTTTTACATCGAGGGCGCGAACCACGAGCCCATCTCAACCCCCGAACGGCTGCGCGCGCTGCGCGACAGCCTGCACGAGGTCATCGCCCCGCAGGCGCTACCGGCCGCGGTCGGCGCCGGCTGATCCCGCGCCCGCGATTCGGCTGGCGACGCGGGGGCCTCCCTTTTCACTCGCGCGCACATGAGCGAGCCGGAGGTCATCGATCCGCGCGCCGCGGCGGCCCTTTACCGGATCGCCCGGCTTGCCGCGTCGACCGAAGATCCCGCCGCCGCCCTTAGTGAGATGCTCGGCATTATTGTCGGGGCCCTTAACGCCGACGCCGGTTCGATTTCGCTGCTGAGTCCCGACACCGGCGACCTGGTGACAGAGGTGGAGATCGGTTACGCTTCCGCGGCCGCCGCCCCGCACCAATTGCGTCCCGGTCATGGCGTAACCGGTTGGTGCGCACTAAACCGCCGGCCCGTCCTCGTGCCGGATGTTCACGCGGAGCCGCGTTACATCGCGGTGCGCTCCTCAACGCGTACCGAAATGGCGGCCCCGATCTTGGATGGCGACCAGATGGTCGGCGTGGTGGACCTTGAGAGCGACCGTTCCTCCGCCTTTTCCCCCGGCGATCTCGAGATCCTTTCGAGGCTGGCCGCCGAGGCGGGTCTGGTCATGCAGCGCCTGTGGCATCTCGGGCACCTGCGCGCCAAGGCCCGCCAGTTGGAAAGCCTGATCACCGCCGGCCAATCGCTCGTGGCGAAACTGGAGCAGCAGGAGATCCTCGCCACGCTGACCCGCGAGGCGTGCCGCATGCTCGAGGCGCGCGCGTGCGTTTTCTACCTGCTCGACACGTCGACGCGCCGCTTGCGCTGCGCCGCGGCGTCGGGACCCGCCTCCCTCATTGCCCCGGAGGGCGAATTTGAACTCGAGGGCTGCCTGTTCGCCTCCCCGATCCACACCCGGCGGCAGATCTGGCTGCAGGACCTTTCTTCACCTGAGTTCCTGGAAATGCCCGACATGCCGCGCGGTGAAGCGCTGGGATCGGTCCTCTCCACCCCGGTCGTCTTCGAGAACGACGTGCTTGGCGTGCTGGCGGTGTTCACGTCGGGAATCCACCGATTCGACAACGATGAGAAACGCCTCTGCGCCGCCCTCGCGGGTCTTGGCGCGGTAGCCCTCCAGAACGCGCGCCTCTACGCCCGGGTGTTCCGAAGCGAGGATGTCCTGCGCAAGAACGAGCGTCTCACCACCCTCGGACTTCTGGCGGCGGAGATCGCGCACGAGATCCGGAACCCGCTCACCGTGATCAAGCTCCTCTACGGCGGACTCGGCGGGGACTTCGCCGCGGACGACCCGCGCCTCACGGATCTGCGGGTGATCGGCGAGAAGCTGGACCAATTGGAGGCCATCGTCACCCGCGTGCTTGGTTTCGCGAAGGCGCCCTCGAGCCTGCACTCCCGTTGGTCGCTCGCGGAAATCATCGAGGACACGCTCGTCCTCGTGCGACTCAAGCTCTCCCAGCAGAAG
Source organism: Verrucomicrobiota bacterium (assembly GCA_041184765.1). Lineage (GTDB taxonomy): Bacteria > Verrucomicrobiota > Verrucomicrobiia > Opitutales > Opitutaceae > ER46. The sequence continues at coordinate 6,449 of JBEGJD010000459.1, forward strand.
GTCACCGTCGAATTCCCCGCGCCCGCAGGTCCCGTTTTCATCGAGGGACACAAGGGGCAGATCCAGCAGGTGCTCCTCAACCTTCTGCTCAACGCCACCGAGGCCATGCCCGCCGGCGGCACCATCCGCCTCCACCTGCAGGT
>JBEGJD010000460.1:0-2857 GCA_041184765.1 Verrucomicrobiota bacterium
ACAACGTCTGGACCAACACGCCCGTCACCATCGAGGAGGTGCTCAACAGCGGCGCCGGCGCTCGCGAGCGCACCGAGATCCGCACGCTCAACGCTACCGCCCAGAGCTACCTGTTCAACAATCGCCTCGTCGCCACCGCCGGCTTCCGCCGCGACAAGTACCGCCAGCGCACCAGCGCCGGCGGCTTCGTCGATCCCAAGACCGGCCTCGTGAGCCTCGACAACACGGGCATTTTCGGGCCGGCCCAGAACTTTGTCTCCCCGTCCGGCGTTATCATCAATCTCCCGGGCTGGGCCGAGCAGACCGGCGATACCAAGACTTACGGCGCCGTCGTGAAGCTCACCCGCTGGCTCAACGCGCACGTGAACAAGTCCGACAGCTTCGCGCCGCAGGTCGTGCGGCAGGCCGTCGATAGCACGGGCAATGTCCCCAACCCGCACGGTTACGCCACCGAGTGGGGCATCAGCGTCACGAGCCCCGACGGCAAGTTCAACGTGCGCGTCAACCGCTTCCAGACGAAGGAGCTCTACTCCCGTGGCAGCGAGGTCGGCACGCTCGGCAACCGTTACCTCGACATGGAAGGCCGTCCCGACGGCAGCAACAACATCCAGGTCTCCTCGTTCCGTTACTTCTGCCAGCAGATCGCGCTAGGCCGCCTCGCCGCCGCCGGCAATGCACGTCCTTCCCAGATCGAGCTCGACCAGGCCGTCGCCAAGCTGATGGGCGTCTCGCAGGAGTGGTACAACCGTCTCGTCTACTCCGGTCCGAGCCAGCCGCAGACCGTGGGCACGACCGACGTCAGCTCCAAGGGCTTCGAGCTCGAGGCTACCTACAACCCGACCCGCAACTGGCGCATGAAGTTCACCGGTTCGCAGACTCGCGCGCAGGACGACCGCGTCTCGCCCGAGATCTACAATTGGTGGCAGCAACGCCTGCCGATCTGGACCAGCGTCCGCACCGACATCGTGCCGGGCGACGGCAAAGGCCGCCTCTGGTGGGACACGGCCCCCGGCACCTTTTATGCCGGTGGCGAGACGCGCACGCCGCAGACCCGCTGGATCCAGGACCAGTGGGGCGCTTACTGGGCCGCGGCCACCAACGCCGGCCGCCCGCGCACGCAGATGCGCGAGTACCGCTTCGCCGGCATCTCCAGTTACGACATTACCGAGGGCCCGTTCCGTAACGTGACCGTCGGCGGCGCGCTGCGCTGGGAGAGCAAGGCCTCGATCGGTTTCCTCGCGGGTCCCGCCGAGACCAGTGGCCCCTACCAGGGCGCGGTGCTGTTCCTGGACAACAACAAGCCGGTTTGGGACAAGGCCCGCGCCTATCTCGACCTCTCGGCCAGCTACCGTTTCAAGCTGCTCGGCGACAAGGTCCGCACCCGTGCCGCGCTGAACATCAAGAACGTCACCGAAGGCGGCCGCCTGCAGCCGATCGCGATCAATCCCGACGGCGCGCCTTACGCCTACCGCATCGTCGATCCGCGCCAGTTCATCCTCTCGGTGAGCTTCGAGCTCTGATCCGGATCCAAGGGGTCGGTTTTTGCCCGCGGCTTGCGCCGCGGGCTTTTTTTTTAAACGTGAAAGATTCATGAAACCTAACCCCTGCTGCCGTCTGAATACCCTCGTCGGCCTCTGCGTGGCTCTTGTCGCCGCGTTACCGGCCCGCTCCCAACAGGTTGCTCCGGTCACGCCCGCGCCCGAGGCCGCCCGCAAGCCTGCACCCATTCCGGTCACCACCGGGGGTGACGATACCGTCGTGCTTTCGCCGTTCACCGTCTCGTCGGGAACCGACCGTGGTTACCAAGCGCTCAACACCCTCTCGGGCACCCGTCTCAACTCCAAGCTCGAGGACCTCGGCGCCTCCATCACCGTCGTCACCAAGCAGCAGATGGAGGACCTCGCGATCCTCGATCTCAACGACGTGTTCCTCTACGAGGCCAGTACCGAGGGCACGGGTAACTACACCCAGTTCACGCCGAACCGTAACGGTGGCATGATCGATGGCACCGCCAACGACCCGGCGCGCGCCAACCGCATCCGCGGCGTCGGCAGCCCCATCAGCGGCAGCGGCGTCAACATCGCGGTCGGGAACTTCTCCTCGAACAACAAGATCCCGATGGACAAGTACAACATCGACGCCGTCGAGATCTCCCGCGGGCCCAACTCCAACCTCTTCGGCCTCGGCGCCGCCGCCGGCACCGTCAACCTCGTGCCGTCGAAGGCCAACCTCTCCCGGATGGCGACGTCGACGTCCATCCGCACCGACGACCGCGGCGGCCACCGCTTCTCGTTCGACGTCAACCGGCCGCTCATCACCGAAAAGGCGGCGTTCCGTTTCTCCGCCGTCGACGAGTCCAAGGGTTTCACCCGCAAGCCCGCCGAGGAGAAAATCCGCCGCTACTATGGCGCCGTGCAGGTGCGGCCGTACCGCTTCACCACGCTCAACGCCTCCTTCGAGCATTACACCAATTTCTACCGCCGGCCGAATTCGATCACACCACGCGACACCACCTTCGAGTGGCGCGCCTCCGGGAGCCCGACGTTCGACCCCACGACCCAGCTCGTTTCCTACGCCGGCGGCCGCACCGCCGGCCCGTTCCCGGTCACGAATGAAAACACGCTCCTTCCCCCGGGCCTCATGGCCGGCGGCACCTACGGCCGCCTGGTCGTGTTCATGGATGGTAGCTCGGCCTCGCCGTACATCTCCCAGATGCGCACCGCCCTTCCGGTCACTTCCGGCGTTCCCTCGCCGTTCACCGCCACCAGCAACGTGCGCTACCTCCAGACCGGCACCGACATCTTCCGCCGCAAATCCAACCCGTTCCCGCTCTTCTTCGCGCCCGCCATCAGCGACA
>JBEGJD010000461.1:0-7941 GCA_041184765.1 Verrucomicrobiota bacterium
TCCGGCCATCCTGCACAACGCTTTAGCTGCGAAGGAACCGCGCCGGGATCTCTGTGACCAAAGTTTGAACCCGGCCTAGTCCGTCGCCGCGACGGGTTCGTGGTGACGTTTGTTCTCCTCCACCCACCGGACACAGAACTGCACGAGCTGGGGGGCGTGCCGGAGATTCAGCTTCTCCTTGATGTGCGCGCGGTGCGCCTCGACGGTCTTCACGCTCACGTGGAGCTTCTCCGCGATTTCCCGAGTGGGGATGCCGTTGCCGATCTGGTCGACGATCTCCAGCTCCCGGTCGCTCAGAGTCGCCACTGGCGAAACACCGGCGCCATCGCCGCCGTTCACGAGCTGCGTGAGCATTTGGCGCGACACTTCATCGCTGACGAACATGCGGCCCGATCGCGCCTGCCGGATCGCCTCCACGATGCGCGAGGTCGCCTCATGCTTCATCACGTAGGCCCGGGCGCCGGCCTTCAAGGCACGCAACGCGTAGACCGACTCATGGTGCATCGAGAGCACCACCATCTGGATCCGCGGGCTTACCGCGCGGATGCGCTTGATCAGTTCCAATCCGGAGCTGCCGTTCAGCGAGATGTCGATCGTCACGACGTCGGGCTGCAGCCGGATGATTTCCTGAACCCCCGCGGAGGGATCCTCGTTTTGGCCACAGACCTCGAGGTCGGGTTCGGCGGCGATCAGGGCGCTGAGGCCCCGACGCACGAGTGGATGGTCATCGATGATATAGACGCGAGTCTTCATGGGATAAGTTTCGGTTCCGTTCCGGCTTCGACCGGACGGGCCACGGGATAGTGCAGCCGCACGGAAGCCCCGTGGGGCGGATGATTGCCTAGGTGAAGGGTGCCGCCGAGCACCCGCGCCCGGTACTCCATCACGTGGAGCCCGATGCCCGATTGCGGTTCTTCATTCCGGGCCGCGAACCCGCGGCCATCGTCGTCGATCTGCACGTCCACGGCACGATCATGCGTCGAGACCGCCATCCGCAAACGACGCGCGCCTCCGTGGCGCACGGCGTTGCTGACCGCTTCCTGCACGATCCGATACACCTGCAGAACTTGGTCGGGCGAATGCGGCGGCAGCCGCCGCGGCAACTCCAGATCCACGCCGACCGCGAACCGCTGACGCGCGTGGTCAGCGCAGTCCTGCAATGCGTCACGCAATCCCGCGTGGTCGAGGCCGGCGGGGAAGAGGCCCCGCGCCAACGTGCGCACCCGTTCGGTGACCGCGGCGATCTCGGTATTCAGGCCGTCGACCTCCGCCGCCAGGTCCGCGTCGGTCCCGGCGACGCCTTCACCGACCCGATGCAGCATGAACGACAGCCCGGCGAGCACCTGGCAGAGATCGTCGTGCAGCTCCTGACCGATCCGAGTGCGCTCGCGTTCACCCATCCGCAGGCATTCACGCTCCAACCGCTTCTGCTCGGGAATCGGCAACAGCACGCCCTGCAGACGCCGCTCGCCACCGCGCCGCGTCAACCGGTGCAGCACCCAGTGTCGCACCCACAGGAATCCACCGCCGGCGAGTAGGAGACGGTATTCGACCGCGCGGCCGCACCGCGCCGTCTCCTCGTCAATCAGCTGCTCACGCACGCGCTCCCGGTCGGCCGAATGCACCACGTCCATCCATCGCCCCTCCGGACCCGGATCGACCGACCGGCAACCGGCGTCGAGGGAAGGTCCCACGCCCACCTGCAACGAGGTGAGCACCAGCCCAGGCTCGCGCACCTCCCAGAGCATGAGCCCGGTGACACCCATCACGCGGGCGAGCAACGGCTCGTCGCGGCCGTTTTCCGCCCCGTGGCGCGCCGGCGCGACGACGCCGCGTCCGGAGCTGACCCCGGCGCTGATCATGACCGCACCTCCGGAAGAGGTTGGGCGGGATTCACGGGACAAAGAAGAAATGCCGAGCCGCCGGCCGCGGCACTCCCGTCGCCGCGGGGCCGCACCAGATGGGTGGGATCCATCCTCATTTGGTACCACACGGCGCGAACCGCGACCATCGGTCGGATGACGTATCGCGTTCCGGCAACTTGTGGCGCTGGTCGGAAGACAGTCATCCGAGAAAGCGGAACAGCCGCCGGATCTGATCGAACTCGTGGGTGAATGCGGACGCCACACGCTCGTCGGCCGCGATCACCAGCAGGTCATGCGAGTGGACCGAGGTGTTGTACCAGTTGAAACTGCCATCGAGCACCACACGCTCGTCGATGACCGCGTACTTCGCGTGAAGCGGGCAGTAAGGCACGCGGTGGTCGACCTGCCCGTACGCCAGGCCGACGTCGACGCCCGCCCGCCGCAAACGTGCGACCGACGGCAGAAGCGGACGGGCGACCTCCTCCTCGGGCGTGCGTTCCCGCCCGGGGTCGCCCTCGTGGGCGATGTGACCGTTGAGGATCACGCGCACATCGACCCCGCGCCGGTGGGCGTGGACGAGCGCGTCAACCACGCTCTCGCAATGTTCGCCGCGAAGTTCCCCGAGCAGGAAGAGGCAGAGCCGAATCGAGGAGCGCGCCCGAAGGATCTCGGCCAGAATCGCGTGATGCGGCCGATAGATGTTGCCGTTCATCAGCGCGTGGCGCCCGAAGGTGTACAGCAGGTTGAAGTGGCTGTACGGATCGATGCCGTAGCCCTGGATCACTCCTCCGCGGATGCTTTGGAAAATGTTATCGAGTAACCGTGGCACCCCGTGCGTGCGGAAGGTCATGCCCGACTCCCAGTTCCCGCCCCAGCGATCGAACACGATGTTGAAGGAACCGTGGAGACACTCCTCCTCACCGAAGATGATGAACTTGGTGTGCATGTCGGGCGCGACTTCTATCCCGTCGCCGCGCGGCGTGCAGAAAACCCCCACCATCTCAACGTCGGCCTGCTTCAGTCGCCGGTAGTTGGGACTATGCGTGAGCGTCATCTTCCGCCAGTCCACGACGCACTGCACCGTCACGCCGCAGCTTCGCGCCCACAGCAGGTGGGTCACGAAATCGGCGTCGTCGATGCAGTCGACGCACACCTTGATGCACTGCGGCCGCCACGGTTCCGCGAGGTGCCGGTCGATCACCCGATCGATGGCTTCGTGGATGAAACGCTTCGGATGAAACGGATGCCCGGGGGTTCCCTTGGTGAACTTCGGCGTGAGGTTGAGGCTGCCGAAGTCGCGGTTGTACCCGTCGACATCCCGCTGCAACTGGCCGCCGTCGACCTCCTGTGTCCGGTAAGAGTTCGGCCGCACAACGTGCGCGGAAAGACACCAGCGCTGGTGGGACGGATCCTCCACTCGCTCCCCGTCGAGCAGGGCGTACTCATGCCGCGAGCTGAACGACCGGCCGCGCAGGTGCGCGATCCACGCGAAGCTCACCGCCGTGATCGCCCCGACTCCGGCCGGGAAGGGATGCAGGAAAAAATCACGCGTCACCCGCAGGTGCCGGTTCCAATCCCCGCCCTCGGGGTCGGTGTCGACCAGGTAGGTCTCCGTCACCCCGTCGGCCCGCCGGACGCGCAGGAGGACCTTCAGGTTGAGCTCCGCACCCCAGTGCACGCGGAGCCGCAGGCGGCCCCACCGCAGATGGAAGATCTCCCGCAGGTCGTTCCGGCGCGGGAAAAACCCGCCCAGCTCGGCCTCGACGGGCGTGATCAAGTCCTCGTGCAGATCCATGCTTCCACCGTCCTCTGCCCGCTCAGCGCGGCTCGAACTCGACGAGGTAACCGGCGTGGTCGGAAACCCGGCCGTAATCGGCGTCAGTGAAGATCTCCCTCGCCGCAACCGCCTTCAATGAGCCGCCGCCATTAAGGAAAAGGTAATCCAGGCGGTGCTCGGCCGGGCGCAATTCCCCCGCCTCGCCCACCGGCGCTCCATTGCGCGAACTGCAGCCTCCCGCCCGTCTGAACTGGTCGTCGTAACCGCTACCAACCGCGAGGGCGTACCCTTCGGAGTCCGGCGGAACGTTGAAGTCACCACACAGCAGCGTGCCGGCCGAGCCGGGTCGCTTGATCTCCTCCGACCAGCGGCGCAGCCGCTCGAACTGCTCGCGGAATCCTCCGCTCCACCAGCTGAGATGCGCGGAGTAGACGTCGAGCGGCCCGAAATACGGCACGTCGACGGTCCCCATCACGACCTTGCGAGCGTGGATATCGTTCAGGTCTCCGCTGTTCGAAACGTACGCCGAGTCGCGGCGGGTGAAGCCGAGGCGGCTCAGGATCGCGCTGCCCTCGAGGTATCGGCCGAACCCGATGTGGGAGTGGTCGAAATGCACTTCGAAGCGGCGCCCCAGCCGCGAGGCGATGAGATGCGCCGCGTTCGCGGCCGGATCACCTCGCCCCTCAGACCAGGGTTCGCAGACCTCCTGGAGACACACGATGTCGACGCGGAGCTCGTCGATGGCCCGGGCGATGCGCGTGAGCTTCCGATCGTGATCCTGCTCCTGATTGCAGTGCAGGTTGAGCGTCAGGATCTTCAGGCGCTCGTGGCGCGCGGTGTAGTTCTCGCCCTCGTTGTTGGCCCAAAGGGTATGGTGCGTCCCTTCGCACGCGACGGCGTACTCGATACGGTAGGCCCCGGGCGCGTGCAGCTGCCCGACCCAAAGCGAACAACCGTATTTGTTCGGGTTGCGGGCGTTGCTCCAATGCGCGCGATCCCAGTGCCGCCGCTTGAAGTAGCACGGAGCCTCCTGCGCCGTCCGCCAATGGTCCGCACTCCAGCGCACGAACACCCGCTGCGGGTGCAGGGCCTGCCGCACCGCCACCGCGACCGGCAGAACATCCTGCCCCTCCTCGAGCAGCGGCAGCGTCATCACGGGAAGGACCTGGTGTCCATCGGCCACGCGGATGCCCGTGTCGGCCGTGATCTCGTAACCACGCCCCTCGTGGGCGTCCCAATACTCCGCTCCGCCCATCCAGCATCCGACGATGAACCGGATGTCGCCCGGCAAGGGCCGATCCTCCCCGTCCACCTCGTGCACGGAACGCGCCCGCCACAACTCCCGGCCTCCTCCCAGCGGCCCGACATACGCCGCCGCCAGCATGCGCCACTCGGCGTCCTCCCCCTCCCAATGGACCTCGACGCGTTTCGCAAAGTCCAGGTTGGCGACGGAAACCTCAAAAGTAAGGGTCTGGCGTCCGCCGCCGTTGCGGTTGCGGGCGATCACGTTTTCTACGCAAAGCAGTTGGACGGGAGCGGGTTTCACCCGCGCATCATGTCGAAGAGCGGCGTGCACGGGTATGCGTCACTTGACCGATGGCGCGCGGCGCGGTGCGATTGGCCCACCCCCTCTTCCCCATGCGTGTCGCCATCATCGCCCTCCTGCTTTTCCCCGTGTTTAACGGTTCCGCGGCTCCGGCCTCCGCCGCCGCGACAGGCCGCTTCAAGGCCGGCTTCGCCGAGCGCGACATCACGCCCGGCATCGGCATGGAGGCACCCGGCGGCTACGGGAAAAGTTTCCACCGCACGTTCCACGACCCGTGCAAGGTGCGCGCTGCGGTCTTCGACGACGGCCGGTCGCGCGTCGCCCTCGTGGGCATCGACCTCCTCTTCGTCACGCGGGCTCTTGTGCAGGAGGTCCGCGCCGAGATCACCCGGCGCTGCGGCATTCCCGGCTCCGCGGTGCTCATCGGCGCGTCCCACTCGCACTCCTCCGGTCCGATCGGCATGGGTGAGCCGGGTGACTTCGACGCCGCGCCACCTCTCGTGCGCGAGCTGGTGTTCGAGAAATCAATCGTTTCCGACCCGGGTTTCACGCAGCTCCTGAAACGGCAGATCGTCGAGGCGGTCGTGCTCGCTGACGCCGCGCGTGTGGACGCGCGGCTCGCGGTCGGCGTCGGTCATGAGGACAAAGTCGCGTTTAATCGCCGCGTCCGCATGAAGGGCGGCCTCACCTTCTCGCACCCCGGCCCCGGCAACCCCGAGATCGTGGGCTACGCGGGACCGATCGATCCGCAGGTCGGCACCGTCGGCGTCTGGGATTTGCGCAACAACCTGCTCGGCGTCGTCGTCAACTTCTCCTGCCACGCCACCACCAATCCCGGTGGCATCTCGGCGAATTGGATCTGGGCCATGGAACGCACGCTCCGTGGGGCGACGGGTAACGCCGCACTGCCCGTTGTCTTCCTGCAGGGAGCGTCGGGCGATGTGACGCAAGTCGACAACCTCTCGCGCTTCCAGCGCCCCGGACCGGAGGAATGGTGCGAACTCGTCGGTGGACGCGTCGGAGCAGAAGCCTACAAGACGCTGCTCTCCACCCGGCAGGGCGCCTCACGTGACGTACCGCTCGACACCCGTCAGCGCGTCTGGAAGGTGCGTCGCCGGGCGCCATCGCCGGAGAAAGTGGAACGCGCCCTCGAAATTGTCGCGCAGGGTCCCGCCAAGGCCGGCGCGACGGAGTGGACGTTCGCAAAGGAGACCGTCGTGCTCGATCACCTCTTGCGAGTTCGTCCCGAGGTGGAGGTCGAGGTACAGGCTATCCAAGTGGGACCCGCGGTCTTCGTCTCCAACCCCGCCGAGTACTTCGTGCAGTTCGGACTCGATATCAAGGCAGGCTCCAAATTCCCGTTCACCTTCCCCGTCGAACTCGCCAACGGCTGCGTCGGCTACGTGCCCACCGAGGAGGCGCTCGGCCCCGGGGGCGGCGGTTACGAGACCCGCCTCACCTCCTATTCCAACCTCGAGTTGAGCGCCGGACGGCAATTCGCCGACACCGGCATCGCGCTCGCCAATGAGATGAAACCCGGCCCGCTGACCCAGCCGCCACCGGCCCCGCCATTCACCGCCGCCTGGGCCTACGGCAACGTCGCGCCGGAGCTGCGTTGAGCGCGTCATCCGCCGCGCCCGCGCCGGCGGGCACGCGGAGAATGGATCAGGCGGCCGCCACCTCGAAACCGCGGCGATAGGGCTTCGTCAACAGCGCCTGCGCCTCGGCGTTGTTGGTGAAACGGAAATTCGCGGAGTCCCAGCGCAGCTCCGAGCCAGCGTCGGCCTTGCGGGTGCCCCGGGTGATCAGGCTGCGGCGCGCCATCCGCGTCGCCACATTGCCGAGTTGCACGGTCTCCGCGAGGAGACCCGCGTAATGGAAGCCCGCCGAAGTGCGCCGGCCGGCGATGATGCCGTCGACCCAAGCGTGCCAGTGATTCACGCCCTTGATGTCCTTCGGGTAGGTGAAGCCCGCGAAGTTCTCGACCGGGTAGAGCCGCGGCCCGCCGACGTGCGGCAGCACCATGTTGCCCTTCTCGCCGATGAACAACGAGCCGCTCTTGGGCAGATCGAGCTCCGCCGGCATTCCCGCCACCTTGCGCTCGGGGCGCAGCCCGCCGTCGGTCCAGGTCACCTTGAGCTTGTCGCCGGCCGTGAATTCCGTGCCGGGGAAAACGTAGCGCACCGTCTCCGTCGTGGGCCAGATGTGGCGGTTTACACCGCTGTTCTCCGCGACGATCGAAAGCGGCGCGGTGAGCCCGAGCCCGGTGAAGACCGGATCGAGGATGTGGCAGCCGAAATCTCCGAGCGCGCCGCCGCCGAAGTCCTGCCAGTCGCGCCACGCGAACGGGTGGTAGAGTCCCGGCGCGTAGGGCCGTTCGGGCGCCGCGCCGAGCCAGAGATTCCAATCGAGGCCGTCCGGCACCGGCGCCGGCGCCGACTCGGCCGGCGGCTCCAGCAGGCAAGTGCGTTCGTTGCCGCCGACCGCCACCCAGGAGTGAACCTCCTTCACCTTGCCGATCACGCCCTCGCGCAAAAGTCGGGTCGCGAGACGATACTCCACCGCGGAGTGGATCTGGTTGCCCATCTGCGTGATCAGACCCTTCTTCTCCGCCCAAAGGCGCATCTGCCGGCATTCCCACACGGTATGCGCGAGCGGCTTCTGGCAGAACACGTGCTTCCCCCGCTGCATCGCGGCCACGGCGACAGGCGCGTGCATGTGATCCGGCGTCGCCACGATCACCGCGTCGACCG
>JBEGJD010000462.1:0-4534 GCA_041184765.1 Verrucomicrobiota bacterium
GAACGCCGGTCCGCGGCGGCCATCCGCTCGTCGGCCTGTTTCTTAACCTCGGTTGAGATGCGCGGGTATTGCGCACGCAGGGTGGCAACGGAGGCGAGCAGCAGTGTCAGCAGGACGAATCTGGGGAAGAGGTGCACGGTGTTGTTCAAGGCGAGGAGGCGGGTGTAACCGCCGGTTCCGGAGCTTGACGCCGCCGGGCGAGGTCACGTTCCGCCTGTTTAAGGTCAAAACCGGCGGCGGAGAGGAAATTGTTGATGCGTCCCTTGTACCGCCCGAAGACGGCGTGCTTTTCCCTGGACGTGCCGGCGTCCATCGCCTCCTCGCGGGCGTCCTCCAACCAGGAGCGTATCCGCTCGCGTTGTTCGGGGGATAGCTGCGGGAACATGTCGTGGTAAACCCGCAGGGTGGCGGGCAAAACGCCGTAGGTCATGCCGTCCTTGATGCGCTCGATCTGGTCCTTCGCGAGTTCGTCGCTCAACGCGCGCAGGAACGCGGAGTGCAGGCGGGCGAGATCCTTCCCGGTTTCGGCGCGGATCCGCGTGGATTCGTCGGTACCCGCGGAGGCAAGGGCGGCGTCGCGGCGCTCGTGCAGGTCGTGGAGCGCCTGGTATTGCCCGGCGAGGAGGTCGCGCACCCGGCTGATTTGGGCGGCGTCGGCCAAGGCAAGCGTCGCGACGATCTTTTCGGCGCGGGTGCGGGCGGTCGCCGCGTAGCCCGGATCCGCGGCGACCGCGTCCGCCTCGGAAAACGCGAGGGCGGCGCAGGTCGCGACGAGGCGAAGCCCGGAGAGGCGTGCCAGCATGATCACTCCGGCGGGGGGTGCGTCAGAACGTGCCACGGAGGCCGAACGTCATCTGCACGCCGAATTGCCGGATGTCGTCCCAACGGGCGTAGGCCGGGTACATGCCCTGCAGGTCGTAGCGGTACTTGCGGTTGGAGCGATTGAGCGCGTTGCGCGCACTGAAGAAGAGCCCGTAGTGGCGGGAGAACTGCCAGTTGAAATTGGTATCGAGCTTGAAGGTGGCCGGAATGTACGTGGCGAGCAGGTAGGGCGTGCCGTTGTAGGTGATCGTCTGCTGGCTGCCGGAAGGATCAAGCTGCACGTCGCTCCACGTGCCCTTGAGCAGCGCGGTGAACGAGCCGAACGTGGCGTTCACTCCGGCGGCCGCGGTCTGGTCGGCCGCGGGTCGGGCGGAGAGGCGGTTGGTGGCGGCCTGCCGGCGCGTCTTGTGGGTGTAGTTGGCGAACACGTTGAACGGGCGGCCCCACGCGCCGATGACCGGCAACTTGCCGAGGTTCTGCTGCACTTCGAGCTCGTAGCCGCTGACTTTCGCCGTGCCGATGCCGTTGTAGGACGTGTTGACGATCCAGCCGTCGTACTCGGATGGGTTGAGGCCGATCGCGGAGACGACGTCGCTAAATCCCTCGGTGCCCGCGGCGTAGGAGACGTTTTCCTGGAAGTTCTTCACGTTCTTCGTGAAGTAGGAAGCGGCGAGTTTGCCGCCGGTCGCCGTGTAGTAGCTCAGCTGGTAGTCCCAGTTGTCGGAGATCCATGGCTTCAGGGCGGGATTGGCGACGGAGATCGTGCCCGCGGGGCTGGCCCCGGCCGTCTCGTTCTCGTTGATGACGTAGGCGCCGTTGCCCGAGAGCAGGCCGTTGGTCGAGTCCTCGAGCGCGATGCGGCCGAAGCTCCGCGACCAGGCGAGTCGTGCCGTCAGGTTTGGCGTGAGGTTGTAGGCGGTGCTCAGGCTCGGGGCGGGCTCGCCCTTGGAACGGGCGCGGACCTCCTGCAGCGGCTTCAATTGCAGGCGGCGCCCCTCGAGCGTGGTGTTGAGGACGACGCGTTCGGGGAAAGCGATCCGCTGCGCGGTGAGCGCGCTGCGGAGCGCTGTTCCGGCAGGGCTGGTGGCGAAGAGGTTGCTCGTCGCAAGGTCGATCCGCACGCCGTTTGGGTTGGCGGCGTCGCGGTACAACTCGCCCGTGGCGGTCTTCACGAAGTTCCACTTGCTGTCCGTGAGCGGTCCCTGTCCGGTGCGGCGCGACTGGTCCTGCCGCACCCCACCCACGAAGGTCAGCCGGTTGCGGAGGGCGCGACCCTCGAACTGCAGGTACCACGCGTCGGAGGTGTCCTTGATGCGTTTGTTCTGGTTAACGTAGCTGTTGTAGTTGTTCACCTGGTCGCTGTCGCTCGCGGCGCTGAACAGGGAGCGGTTCTTCAGGTAGAAATCGTAGAGACGGTAGGTGCTGGCCCATTGCTGGGGAGCGAAGCCGAAGCCGGGCTCGATGTTGTAATAGGTGGTGTCGAGGTAATCAGCGGTCGCCGGCAGCGTGCCGGTGTAGGTCTCCCGGTAGCCGGTGCCCACGCCCCATTTCTTCTTCAGGGTCTGCTCGCGGTACCAGCCGGCCTTGGCCGCCAGCTGTAGCGAAGCGGAGGAGATCAGCTCGCGGCGCACGTCCACCTTGTAGGTGAACTCGTCGTCGAGCGACTCGGCCTTGCCCGAGCGGGCCTGGATCGAGTCGGGCGTCCAGGCGGCCAACCGCGTGAAGTCCACCACCGCGTTGTTGCGATCCCAGATGGTGGTGGAAGCGGGAACACCGTCGCGGATGTTCTCAAACGCGATGCGCCCGATGCCGACGCTGAGGTCGACGGTCGAAAAATGCCCGTGCTCGATGTCCTTGTACGAGCCGCGCGAGGTGGAGGCGCTGGCGACGGCGGCGACATTCCATCCGCCACGAACCCAGGCGGCCTTGAGATAACCGGTGTGCGTGGTGCCGATCTTGTCGCGGGAATCGATGTTCATCGCAAGCGTGCTGCTGGGGTTGAAGACGGTGTTGTTGGCCGACTGCGGCGCGTTCACGTAGGGGTAGGAGACGGACTTTGTGTCCGACCAATCCTGCGGGCGCTGGATCCGGATCTGCAGGCGCCGGGCGGCGTCGGCCGAGTCGTAGACGGAGATCTGGTAATTTGCGGCGAGCGTGAGTCCGGGCGCGGGCCTCCAGTCGACCTTCACGGCGCCCGAGTGCCGGTTGGAATAGCGCGGCGAGTCGGTGAGCGAGAACCGGCTCATGAAGGGATGGACGTAGTCCGAAGTGTAGCCGCCGGTGGCGCTGGTGAGGGTGGAGCCGGCCAGGCCGCCGACGGGGCGCAGGTCCACTCCGGTCACGGGTGTCGCCTGCCATTCCGGACGGGCCCGCTGGTTCTCGTTGAACTGGTTGGAGGAGGAGAGGGTGACCGAGACGCCGAGCTGCTTGTTCACCGGGCGCACATACGTGAGGTCGAAGCCTGGTTTGGCGGTGAACATCTCCTTGTCCGTCGGGCCGGGCGCCCGGGAGAAGATGTCGAGGTTCTGCGAGTTGACGCTCAGGTAGGCGCGGATGCTCGTGGCGGGCTTCGCGTACTCGAACGCGGATTTGCTCACGAGGTTGATCTGGCCGCCGATCGAGTTGGCGGGCATGTCCGGTGTGGGGACCTTGATGAGCTCGACGCGCGACGCGTTGTTGATCGAAAGCATGTCGAGGCCGACGGCGCGCGTGAGGCTGGCGGGCGAGGCGTTGGCCACGGGCACGCCGTCGATGTAGATCGCAGTATCCTCGGCTCCGAACCCGCGCACGGAGATGCCGGTCGCGTCGGCCTCGGACGTGTAGGTGCCGCCGTAGCCGATCTCCACGCCGGGCAGAAATTTGACGAACTCGCCCACGTTGCCCTCCGGGATGTCGCCGAACGACTCGGCGGACACGACGTTCTTGATGTTCACGGAGAAGCGCTCCTCGTTGATGGCGATCTCCTGCGCGGTGCGAAAACGGTCCCCGGCCACCACGAAACGGTCGAGTTGCACAGTGCCGGTCCGTCCGGGGGCGGGAGCCTCGTTGAACACCAAGTCCCGCTGCGTGGTACGCCCGGAGATGACGTCGACGGTCGCGTTGAGGGGACTCTGGCCCGTGTACACGACCCGAAGGCGGGCGGCGCCGGCGGGCACGTCGCGCACGAGGTAGTTGCCGAAATCGTCGGTCAGCACCTCGAGCGCGGTCCCCTCGACGCTCACGAGCGCCCGGGAAAGGTAGAGACCGTTCTCCGCGTTCAGAACGCGGCCGCTGATCGCGCCGGACGGGGACTGGGCGGCAGCGGTGTCGGTGCTCAGGCCGAGGACAAGCGTGGCGATGGCGAGAAACGCAAAGCGGAGCGTGGAGGCGTGTTTCATGGGGATTTCGCATGCCGGCCCGAGCGAAGCGCCGGCGGCAGACGACGGGTCAAACTCCTCCCCGGCGACGCCCTGAGTCGAGTGGCGAGTAGGGCAACTTGAGGTGACAGTCCGAAACCGCCTTGAGCCCGCGCCATGCGTGGGAAATTTGTGTTTCCCCGGCTTTCACGCACGGGTTCGGCCGATGAAACCGCCTTCCTGCCCCGCCGGCCTCCGATGTCCCGCGGTTTTGCGCTGCCTGTTCCTGCTCGGTTTCAGTTTTTTGGCGGGATCGCCGGCGGGTGCCACGACGGTTGAGCCGCCCGACTTTCCCAAGCTCGTCGCCCGCGCCTCCA
>JBEGJD010000463.1:0-2990 GCA_041184765.1 Verrucomicrobiota bacterium
CGTCGTGCGCGGCCCGCAGGGACTCCTGTACGGCGCTGGCGGCGCCGGCGGCACGGTCAACACCGTCTCCAAACGCGCCAAGTTCGGCCGCAACGAAGGCCGCGCGTCGTGGCGCGTCGACCAGTACGGCTCCAAGCAAGGCCAGTTCGACTACAACGTCGGCGGCGATCGCGTCGCCCTTCGCCTGTCCCTGCTGGACGACGCGCAGCGCTACCGCCGCGTCTTCATCGGCTACCAGACGAAGGGATACTACGGCCAAGTTGCTCTCCAGTTGCCCCAGGTGCGCACCGTCATCCGCCTCCAGGGCCAGCAGACGATCAACGAGCGGATCATCAACACTAACCAGGAGAATATCGCGTTCACCAACACCGCGACCGACCCCCGCCACAACTTCGGCCTCGCCTACATGCTGCGGAACAACCTCACCGGTGAGATCAATCCCGCCACCGGCCAGCCTTGGCCCCGGGGAGCGATCGCGAACGGGAAACTCACGTGGGATAACCTCAACTCCTGGGCCGGTTGGACCGCCTCCGAGTACGTCACCAACCGCATCTATACCGCCAGTGCCGAGACCGTCTGGAGCCGCTGGCTGTCGACGCAGTTCAACGTCCTCTTCAACGATTACCTCTCGGACCGCGCCAACGGCGGCATCGCGAACCTGAGCGCCCCGCTGCTGAACGGCAATCCGCTCAACGACTGGGCCAACGGCGCCACCCTCGCCGACACCGAACAGCCGACACGCCGCTGGGCCGTCCGCGGCGCCGCCATGCTGCAGCACGAGTTCCTGCGTGGTAAGCTGCAGACCCAGACCCTGCTCGGCTACGACATCGAGTGGGCCGACTCCGGACCGACCGACTACTCGTACTTCCTCGCCGACCAGAACTTCAACGTCGTCTACAACCCCGCCATCCCGACCAACCTCGGCCGCACTCCGATGCCGCGCATCTGGTGGTCGGTGGCCGACGGCCCGCAAAAGAAGCCGCTGGTGCAGCCGGGCTGGGTTTCACCGCGCGTCACGTTCGCCGGCCAGAACTACGTGCGCATGGCCAACAACCCCCGCGATCCTTCCTGGGTTCGCCCCAATAACCCGCTCGGCCTCGCGCAGCTCGCGGGCCTGTCCGGTGTCAGCGGCCAGAACAACGACGGGCATCATTGGGAAAACCGCACCGCCGGATTCTACGCCTCGAATTACACCAGTTGGTTCGGCGACCGCCTCGGCACGCTCGCGGGCCTCCGCACCAACGAGAACTTCAAGCGCACTCCGAACATCACCGCCACCGTCGCGGAACCCTGGGCGGAAAGCACCAAGTCCAACCGCAGCTACAACCTCGGCGCCAACTTCCGCCTCACGGAGTGGCTGCGGCCGTACTACAGCGTCTCCAGCACCTACAACACCGCCCTCGTCAACGCGAACGACCCGCTCGGCAACGCCCCGCGGCCATCCACCGGCGTCGGGCAGGAGGCCGGCCTGAAGTTCACCACGCGCGACGGCCGCCTCTCGGGCTCCATCCAGGCATTCACCACGGATTCCAAGGACGAGATGATCAACGCCGGCACCGGCGTCCGCGACCTCGTGAACCCCACCGGCCTCAACGGCGCCCACAACGGCCCCGCCGGCGCCAAGAACCAATGGGTGAACCTCGACCGCACCACCCGCGGCCTCGAGGTGATCCTCACCGCCAGCCCGCTGCCCAACTGGCGTATCCGGCTCGCGGCGACATCCGCCGACGGCCGTAACCTCACCGACAAGCGCTACGCGATGCTCTGGAACGACCAGTTCTTCGTGAAGAACGGCGCGGTCACCTACCAGAACGGCGCGCCCTTCCTCGTGCCGACGACCCCGTCGGTCATCACCGCCAACGTCGCGACCCTCAACCGTCAGACCGATCCGGCGACGCTCCAAGGCCAGGGAACCTGGGAGCCGCTCACCGTGGCGATGATGAACGACAAGACGGGGCCGTACTGGGCCCAACCCGCCGACGACAACGGACGGCTCCAGACCTCGAACGTCCGTCGCGTGCTGCAGTACTTCGTGGGCCCGAACGGCACCGCACTCACCGGCGTGACCGGCCTCCCGCTTTCCGCGATCCCGTATTTCTGGTCCGACCCGAACGGCAGCAAGGGCGAGACGGTCGTGGCAAAGAAGGGCGAGTACACCGTTGGGTACGCGCAGTACCGCTTCGTTTTCACCAACAACTATTCCTTCACCGGCGACTCCCCGCTCAAGGGTTTCGGCATCGGCGGCACGCTCGCGCTCGGTCTCCGCAACCGCACGTTCTACTACAACACCCCGGGCGGCGGCCGTGAGTTGTTCTCTTCCCCGAACACCTGGCAGGTGAATCTCATCACGTCGTACCGCCGGCGGATCGGAAAGCGCTTCGAGTTCGCGACGCAGGTGAACGTGGAGAACGTGTTCAACCACTACACCCTCGGCACGCTGCCCAACAACGGCTCCGGTTTCACCGTGCCCGCCAACCTCGCCGTCACCTTCTACGGGCAACCGCGAATGTACGTCTGGACCAATAGCCTGTCGTTCTGACCGGGCCCGCCACCGCGGCCGCGGGAACGCTGAGGCGCCAGAAACGGAGCGCATCTGGAAAGCTGGGAATCAGGGCAGCTAAGCGACGCACTTCGACGTCGCTCCCTCACGCCAGTTTCGCGCGTTTGGTGTGTTTCGTGGGCCCCCTGCTCCGTGCCTCCGTGTCTCTGTGGTGAGAACCCCGGCGGCATTTACCTACGCCATCCGTGAAATCCGCGGTCAAAAACGCGGGGCAATTCAGCAACGCCTTCAGCCGTAAGGTCCTCCACAGGCTCCGCGGCGGACTCGCCCACCGAGCCGGCCTAACTCCACCTTGGGGATCGAGCGACCAAAACCTCGAACCGTTCGACCACCGATAACACGGATTCCACAGATCAAGCGCCGTCATCGCCGGGCTTCACGATCTTCCCGGCATCACTGTTCAAATCCGCCGGCTCGCTCCTTTCATTCG
>JBEGJD010000464.1:0-5472 GCA_041184765.1 Verrucomicrobiota bacterium
CGCTCGCGCGGAAAGCCGGCTGCAGGAACGTCCGAACGCCTGGGAAAAGAGGCTGCGGGGTTACTTGACCGGTCGACCGCCTTTCGGCGCGCCTTGCTCGGCTGGTACGACGCGAATGCGCGGCGTCTCCCCTGGCGCGAGCGGCCGTCCCTCTACGGCACCGTGGTGAGCGAGTTCATGCTGCAACAGACGCAGGTGAAGACAGTGCTGCCTTACTTCGAGCGTTGGATGAGGGAATTGCCCGGATTCGCGGAACTCGCCGGTGCACCCGAGGAAAGGGTGTTGGGGCTTTGGGAGGGGCTTGGGTACTATTCGCGGGCGCGTAACCTCCGCCGGCTCGCGCAATCGTTGGTTTCCCGCGGTGGACCGCCGGCGACCCCGGAGGAATGGCGCGAGTTGCCCGGCGTCGGGCCTTACACCGCTGCGGCGATCACGAGCATCGCGCTCGGGGCCCGGGCGGCGTGCGTCGACGGAAATGTCGTGCGCATCCTCGCCCGGCTCACGGCTGAGGGCGCGGAGCACCGGGACTCGGCGTCAGCGGCGAAGGCGTTCACGCCGCTCGCGGAAGGTTTGATCGATCCCGCGCGACCGGGAGATTTCAACCAGGCCATGATGGAGCTCGGTGCGACGCTATGTTCGCGCCAGTCGCCGGCGTGTGTGATCTGCCCGGTTCGGGGCTTTTGTGCCGGCGTACGGTCGGGCGACCCGGCACGGTTTCCGCGGCTTGCCGCGCGTACCCTGGAGCGTCGGGAAGTCACGCGGGTCTGGTGCCGGCAGGGAGATGCGCTGTTACTGCACCGCGCCGCGGCGGACTCGCGGCGGCTCGCCGGCTTGCACGAGCTTCCCACCGCGGAGCAGGCCGGGCTCGACGCGACCGCCCTTTCAGGCGCGACCGAGTTGGCGCGACGTCGCCGGGGTATCACGCGCTTCGTCATCACTGAGACCATCGTGGCCCCCGTTGGAAACGTGAGCGCGACCAGGGGTACCGACCTCGTATGGATTCCGGCGAAAGAGCTCGGCGGGGTGGTGCTATCCGGACCGCACCGGCGCTGGATCAACGAGATCCTCGCGCGGGACGGATTTGGTCCTCAAGGGCCGAAACGCTGACGTCTCAGTTCTTCGATGCGCGTCTTGGCGGACGCGACTTGCTCGGTCTTCAGCCGCGGGCTGAGTTCCAGCGTCAACAGGTGCTCCGGACGCCAGAACTCACTCACCATCTTGAAATCGATGTTTCCGTCGCCGATCGCCTGGTGGTCGTCGCCCTCGGCGTTGACGTCGTGCAGGTGCCAGCCGAGCAGGCGTGGCGCGAGACGCTCGAGGTGAGCGCGGTGCCGCAGCAGGCCCATGCTTTCCTTGATGTCGGCGTGTCCGGTGTCGTGCCAGTAGCCCACCGGAGCGTCGGCGGGCAGACTGGAGAAAAGTTCCTCGAACGCGTCGTCCAGCGGAAGTTCGTCGAAGCGTTCCCGGTTCTCGAAACCGAGGGTGACGCCTTTTTGACGGGCGTAATCCAGTACCTCTCGGATGCTGGCTTTCACCTGATCGAAGTAGCGCGGAAGCCGTTTGCGGATCTTGGCGAGGCTCTTTTGCAGCAGCGCGGTGTACTTCGGATCCTCGCCGGCGCGTCCGGCACCGGGATGCGCGTCCAGGTAGTGATCGAGATTCCGGGAGGGATTGAACCAGAAGAAGGACACGCTTCCCAAGTGGCAGACGATGACGCGTGCCTTCACCTGCGCGGCGAAATCAATGCTGCGCTTGGTGTGCCGCAGCCATTGGTCGTGCTCCTTGTGGTCGAGGGCGGAGGGCTGGAATAGATTCGGTGCGGCGCGGGAGATACCGGCCGGCAGCGGGCAAAAGTTATGGGTCGAGGTGATCTTGATGACCCCTTCCTCGACGGCCCGCAGGATGCCCGGGACCAGAGTGATACGAATGCCGTGGCTCAGTTCCGCGTACTCGAAGCCGAGCGACGCGATCTCCTTTGCCATCGCGAAACCGTCCTGATGCCGGTGCGAAAGCCAGCAGGAGGACAGGGCGAGTGCGGGCTTCATTCGGGGGAGCGGTGAGCGCAGAAGGGAGGTCGCGCGGAACGACTTGGCAAATTCAATCCGGTGAAGCGGCGGCGGGGCAGCCCGCGGATGATTTCCTGGGAAATACAAAACCGCGCCCCGCAAAGGCGGGAGCGCGGCTTGGGAGTGGAACAGCGACGCCTTACTCGGCGTAGCGGCGGCGAAGCATCTGGGTGAAGGCCTGGACCTTTTCCTTCCGCCGGCGCTTTTCGCAGGGCTTCTCGTAGTAGCGCTTTGCGCGAGCGCCCTTGATGATGTTCTCACGCTCGAGCTTCTTTTTCATGCGACGCAGGGCGCGGTCGATGGGCTCGTTCTTACGGATCTTGATTTCGATGGACATGTTGGCGGGCGAAAAAGGCGCGTTGAAGGAGTTAAAAGGGTGGAGGAAAGCGGTTGGCCGAGGTGGGCGTCAACGGGATTTTTCCGGATCGGCGAAGCCTTCCCCCAAAGGCCAGCTCCCTCCCGTTCCCGCCGACCTCCCTCGGAGTGTGGCGTATCAGGCTGCAGGCGAACAGGACGGGGCCGTCCCGCAGGGTACCCCTTGGGTTATGGAGTCCGGGAGAGGATGGAGGTTTGCGACCGCACCCGGCGCGCGCGTCGGCTCGCGTTTTTCTCCGCTCGCGGACAGCGTGAGGCATGGACGCTCGTGAGACTTGGGAAACGCTCAGCTATGTGGTCACGGTGGTGGGCCTGCCGTTCGCCATTGCCGTCTTCATCTTCGAGCAGCGGCGGGAACGGCAGAGCGAGGAGGAGGAGATCTTCCAGCGCCTTTCCGACGAGTACCGAGAGTTTCTCAAGCTGGTGCTCGACAACTCCGATCTGCACCTCCTGCGCTCGGACGGCGCACCCTACGAACTCACCGAGGACCAGAAAGAGCGACGGCTCGCGATCTTCGGCATCCTCGTGTCCCTCTTCGAACGCGCCTACCTGCTCGTTTACGAGGAGCGGATGGGTAAGCAGGCCCGCCGCCTCTGGCAGTCGTGGGAGGACTACATGCGCGAATGGGTGCGGCGGTCGGAATTCCGCGACGCGCTGCCCGGCCTGCTGCAGGGCGAGGATCCGGACTTCACGGCTTACATCACCCGCCTCGTGGAGGCGGAGCGGCGGCGTCAGACGTGAGTGCGGCCCAGCGCTAGTTGAGTCGGAATTCGATGACCACCGGCAGGTGGTCGGACGCCTCGGAGTTGATCACTGTGGCGTTGACGGGTGTGAGTGCGCCCGGGGAAAACCAGATGTAGTCGATGCGTTTCGCCGGCTTGCGCACGGGAATGGTGAACCCCGCTCCCGCGCCTACCACCGTCCAGGCGTCGCGCATGAACTCGGCCACGCGCGTGATGGGCGCGCTGGCGGGCACGGCGTTGAAGTCGCCGACCATAATAACCGGCTTCGGGCCGGCAGCGGTGACCGCCGCGCGAAGCTCGTCGACGCTGGCCAGTCGCTCCTCGTCACCGGCGCGGAAGTCGAGGTGGGTGTTGATGAAGAGGATCTCGCGGCCGTGGGCCTCCACCGTGACCTGCAGGAAGCCACGTTGCTCGCCCGGGCGTGGCGCGCGGTAGCGGGTGTTGCGCGAGGCTTTGATCGGAAAGCGGGACAGCACCGCGTTGCCGTATTCGCCGCCTTGGTGGGGGAGGTTGCTCTCAAACCGGACGGCCAAACCGGTGAGACGGGCCAGTTCGGCGGGCAGGTTGCGGCGCTGGGTGCGCTCGACGCCGCGGTCGACTTCCTGCAGCCCGACGATATCCACGCGGGCGTCGGTGATGACCTTGGCGATCCGCTCCAGGTCGAGGCGGCCGTCGAGGCCCTCCCCGTGGTGGATATTGGAGGTCATCACCCGCAGCGCGGGAGCGTCCGACGAGGCGGCGCAGGCCAGAGTCAGCGGAATTAGAAGCAGAAGGAACAGGCGGATTCTCATGGGGGTGGCCCGATTCGGCCCATTGCGCGTCGCGCCGCAAGTGTTCTCGCGATGCTTGCCGCGTCGGCTCCTCGGTGTGTATTTTTCCGAAACAAGGCCGCTGTGACGATGTCGACTTCCACCGTGATGCGCCCGCCCCGCCGCCTGCTGTTTTTCCTCGCCGGCTTGGGGTTCGCTTTGCTGCTCACGGCTGGTCTGGCGCTCATACCTTCCGTGCAGACCCGCTTCGTGCAGCGACTGCTGGCAGCCCATCCGGAGTGGGGTGCCACGGTTGACCGGGTAAGCGTCCTGCCCTGGCGCGCGAGGATCGCGGGTCTGAGATGGTCGGGAAACGCGGCGGAAGTCGTGGCTCCCGAGGTCTCGGTTGAATTCGATCCGGGCGATCTCGTGTTCAACAAAGCGGTCGCGATCCGGGCTTTCCACGCGAAAGCGTGGTCGGTCGTGCTTCGGGAGCATTCGCCGGCGAGGAATTCCTCCGCCGCGGGATCCGCGAAATCGCCCGCGGGAGAAGGGATCGCCGGGTTCGTTTCGGGCCTGCTGCGGAGCGTTGAGCTGCCGGTGAACACGGAGCTGCACGGTGTCGATCTGGAGGGAAGCGTGATGTTTCCGGGTAGAAACACTCCGGCTATGGTCTCCGTGCGCGGCGGAGGATTCGCAGCCGGGCGCGAAGGCCAGCTTGAGCTGGCTGTTCGGTGGGAAAGCGGTGACCCGAAACTGGGGACGTTCGTCACGCAGGGCGGGTTGAAGGCGCGGATGGAGGACCCCCGCCGTTTCTCGGAGGTGTCCGCCCGGCTTGAATCTGCGGTGCGCAGCGAAGCATTTCCCGCCGGGGCCACGCTCACGACCGACGTGCGTCTCTTCCGCGAACGGGAAGCCGAGGGGTACCGCATCGTGCTCGCGACGCCCCGCCATGCGGTGCTGGAGCTAGCGGGCGAGTTGCGGCCGGGGACGGATCGGCTGCGTGGAGTCTGGCGGCTGGATCTCACTTCGGCGGACCTCGCGCCGCTAGCCTTGGGCCTGGCCTTGCCCGAGTTCCACGCCCGCGGTGATGGAACCGTCGACTCGGACGCCGCCGCGAAGGCCCCGCGTGCCGCGGGAAAGATCTCGCTCGATCTTTCCCGGCTCGAGGTGGTGAGACCGGAGCTGCAAGCGATCGGAGCGGTGAAGCTGCGGATGGATTTCGACGCCGGCTGGAGTGCGGGCGTGGTCTCGGTCGCGCGGTTTGCCGCCCAGCTGGAGGGTAAGCGGCCGGTGATGGAGGTGGAGGTGAGCCAGCCTTTCTTGGTCGATCCTGCGCGTCACGAGTGGCGTGCTTCCAAAGCGGAAGCCGACTTGGCTCGCGTGCGTTTAGTGGCGGTGCCGACAGCGTGGTTGGTGCCTTGGGTTTCCGGGCTGGCGATCGATGGCGGGGATTGGAACGGGGAAATCGCGGCTGTAGTCGCGGACGGTGCTCTTTCGCTGCGCACGAGGGCGGCTATCGCGGCCGGCGGTGTTTCG
>JBEGJD010000465.1:0-3845 GCA_041184765.1 Verrucomicrobiota bacterium
GAGTGGTGGGGGCGGGTTGCACGTGGGCGCCGAAGGGTGGCCGGGACGCGCGGCGGCGCAAGCGTGCTCATGCGGGACGATCAACGCGCGGTTTCAGAAAACCGTTTGAGTTCACCGCGCGCGGCTGTTTTTAGAGTACTGACGCGCGACACTGGGCGCGTCGACCCCACCCCACGACAAAAGATGCGGCCTGTTCGCCAAGTCTGGTGCACTGAAGCGCGTTGAGCGCGCCCCACCGCATCGCACCCTCACCCTTGAGCTAAGATGCGCGACCAACCCTACGCCTTCCTCGCCCTTTTCGCGTTGGTCGCGGTGGCGATCCCGCTGGGGCTCCTCGGCGTCGCGCGGCTGTGGTTCCGCTTTTTCCAACCTGCCAAACCGGGAGCGGAGAAGAACGCCGTCTACGAATGCGGTGTGAAGCCGACGGGCGACTCGTGGATTCAGTTCAAGGCCCACTATTACCTCTACGCGATCCTGTTCCTGATCTTCGACGTGGAAGTGCTCTTCCTGCTCCCGTTCGCGGTGGCGTTCAGCGGGCTGCCGGCAGGTGCGCTGTTCGCGATGCTGGTGTTCATCCTGCTGTTGGCTGAGGGCCTCGTCTGGGCCTGGGCCCGCGGTCACCTGGAGTGGAAATGACATGAGCGACGCCACTCCCTTCCCCGCCCCCGCCGCTCCGGAAATCACCGCCGCGGAACGCGACGAACTACGCCGCCACGGGATCCTGCTCACCAGCCTCGAGGAGCTTTACAATTGGGGCCGCAGCAATTCCGTCTGGCCGCTGCAGTTCGGCCTCGCGTGCTGCGCGATCGAAATGATCGCCGCGTCGATGGCGCGGTTCGACATCGCCCGGTTCGGCTCCGAGGTCTTCCGCCCCTCGCCGCGCCAGGCCGACCTCCTGATCGTATCCGGTACCGTTACCAAGAAGATGGCGCCGCAGGTCGTGCGCCTTTGGAACCAGATGCCGGAACCGAAGTACTGCATCGCGATGGGTGCTTGCGCGATCTCGGGAGGCCCGTTTAAGCAGGGCTACAACGTCCTCAAGGGCATCGACCGTTTCATCCCGGTGGACGTTTACATCCCTGGCTGCCCGCCGCGGCCGGAGGCGCTGCTCCACGGGCTGATGCAGCTGCAGGAACAGATCCGCGCGCAAAAGATCTCCGGCCCCGAAGCCCCACGCCACCTGCGACCCGAAGCCGCCGGCGATTTTCCGGTGCCCGAGTTCGGCGGGAGCGACCTCGTGCCGCCCCGGAACCCGGTCGTCTGGCAGCCGCCCACCATCGTCCGCACCGAGTGACTATGGAATCCCCCGAGCAGATCCGCGACCGCATCGGGGCCCGGTTCCCCGAGGCCGAGGTGTCCGTCGTCACGAATCCCGGGCCCGCCGCGCAGCATTCGCTCCTCATCGGGGCCGCGCACGCCGTGGCCATCGCGGTCTTCCTTCGCGATGATCCGGTGCTGCGGCTCGACACCTGCTCCAACGTCACCGGCGTCGACTGGCCGGACCGCGAGCTGGTGGAGACGGTGCGCAAGCCAATCCCGCCCGAGCCCGGTGCGGATCCGGCCGCCCCGCCGAAAATCATCGAGGAAAAGATCAAGCGGCTGGTGCCCGGCCATCTGGAGGTCGTTTACCACCTCTACTCCGTGGCCCTGAAGCACGGCCCGGTGATCCTGCGGCTGCGCACCGCCGATCGCGGCGCC
Organism: Verrucomicrobiota bacterium; assembly: GCA_041184765.1. Classification (GTDB taxonomy): domain Bacteria; phylum Verrucomicrobiota; class Verrucomicrobiia; order Opitutales; family Opitutaceae; genus ER46. Next base: position 1,699 of record JBEGJD010000465.1, read on the forward strand.
AATGTCACCCTGCCCTCCCTCACGCCGGTCTGGCGCGCGTGCGAGTTTCAGGAACGCGAGGTGTTCGACCTCTACGGCGTGAAGTTCACCGGCCACCCGGACCTCCGCCGCATCCTGATGTGGGACGAGTTCCAGCATCACCCGATGCGGAAGGACTACGTCGAACCCGACGACTACGAGTGGGAGCCGACGCCGCACGACGCGGTGCTAACCAAGGCCCGCCGTCATTACCCGGCCCCGACCGCGGCGCCGCAGGAGGGATCGGCCCCATGAGCGCCGCCGGTGAACTCGGGGGCCTTTCCGCCGCGCCCGGCACGACGGTGCGCGCGGTCAACGACCCGTTCCACGGCGACCTCCTCGAGGTCTCGATGGGGCCGCACCACCCGTCGACGCACGGGGTATTCCGCATGATGGTCACGCTCGACGGCGAGACGATCGTGAAGCTGAAGCCGGTCTTCGGCTACCTGCACCGCAACCACGAGAAGCTCGGCGAGAACACCACTTACCTCGCGTCGATGCCGTACACCGACCGGCTAGATTACCTGAACTCGATGACGAACAACTGGGCCTACGCGCTCGCCGTCGAGAAGCTGGCCGGCCAGCCGGTCCCGGAACGCGCCGAATATCTCCGCATCATTCTCGCCGAGCTCACGCGTCTGCTGAACCACACCTGCCTCGCGGGGTTCCTGCTGCAAGACACCGGCTGTTCGGGCACGCCGCTCATGTACGCCTTCCGCGAGCGCGAGTACATCCTCGACCTGTTCGAGGCGCTCAGCGGCTCGCGGATGATGTGCAATTACCAGCGCTTCGGCGGCTGCCGCGTCGATCCCACGCCGGAGTGGCTCGTGGCGGCCGCGCGACTGGTCGACGGCTACGGCCGTTTTCTCGACGAGTACGAGGCGCTCATCACCGGCAACGAGATCCTGATGGCCCGCACGCAGGGTGTCGGGGTTTTGAAACCCGACCTCGCGGTGAACGCCGGCATCACGGGGCCGATGCTGCGCGCCTGCGGTGTCGACTACGACCTCCGCAAGGTGGACGGCTACGGTTTCTATCCGCGCTTCGAATTCCGCGTGCCGCTTGGCGCCCACGGCGACACCTACGATCGCTACATGATCCGCGTCCTCGAGATGCGGGAGTCGATCCGCATCCTGCAACAGGCGCTGCGCGACCTGCCCGCCGGGCCCATCCTCGACGCCAAGGCCAGGAACCGCGGTCTGCGCCCGAAGCCCGGGGAAGCGTACGGCCGCATCGAGGGCCCGAAAGGCGAGATCGGTTTCTACCTCATCAGCGACGGCGGGCCCAACCCGTACCGCTACCGCGTGCGTCCGCCGTCGTTCATCAATCTCACCGTGCTCGAGGACATGTGCCTCGGCCAGACGGTCGCCGACGCCGTCATCATCCTCGGCAGCGTCGATATCGTGCTCGGCGAGGTCGACCGCTGACCCCTTTCCCCATGCTCGGCTCCGGACTCCTCCAAGGCCTCGCGGTCACCGCGAAAAATCTCGCGGGCAGCTTTCAAGACCCGGCGCGCTACGTCACGACCGAGTACCCCGAGCAGCGCACGAAGCTGCCTGAGAACTACCGCAATTTCCCATTCCTCGTCCACGACGACCCATCCGACCCCAATGGCACCATGCGCTGCGTGGCCTGCCAGATCTGCGAAAAGGAGTGTCCGCCGCAGTGCATCTACATCGTCATGGAGCGCGACGAGAAGGGAAAGGCGCTCAAGCGGCCCAAGGTCTTCGACATCGATATCTCCGTCTGCATGAGCTGCCAGATCTGCGTCGAGGTGTGTCCGTTCGACGCGATCAAGATGGACCAGGAGTACGAGATCGCGACGCGGGACCGCTTCGGCGCGTTGCTGCTGCACCGGGAGGACCTCTCGAAATCGAACGCGTACTACCACCAGATCCACCCGACGGAGGCCGCCGGCGTCGACGCCGCGCTCGCGGAACAGAAGGCGAAGCAGGCCGCGGCGAAGGCCGCCAAGGCCGCGCCGGCGGCGCCGAAACCCGCCGCCACCACCGCAACTCCGGCAACCGCCGTGACTGCCGCGCCTGCCCAGGACGCCGCTATATCCCCCGCGCCCGCGGCTCCTCCGCCCGCCGCCGCTCCGGATACTCCGGCCAATCCGACGCCCGCCC
>JBEGJD010000466.1:0-8685 GCA_041184765.1 Verrucomicrobiota bacterium
ACCGACGAGCACGGCCAGAAGGTGCAGGCGAGCGCCCGCCAGCGTGGCGTGGCCCCGCAGGCGTTCTGCGACGCCATCTCGGGCGAGTTCCGCGCGATGCTGCCGCGCCTGCAGATCACGAACGACGACTTCATCCGCACCACCGAGGAGCGCCACAAGCGCGTCGTCCGCCGGTTGCTGCAGCAGCTTTTCGACCAGGGTGACATCTACAAGGCTGAGTACCGCGGGTTCTACTCCGCGCGCCAGGAGCAGTTCCTGCAGGACAAGGACCGTAACCCGGATGGTAGCTGGCCGGAAATCTTCGGCGAGGTGACCGAGATCACGGAGTCGAACTACTTCTTCCGCCTGAAAAAGTACCAGCCGTGGCTGGTGGGTTTCCTTCAGGCCAATTCTGATTTCGTGTTCCCGCGCTTCCGGCAGAGCCAGGTGCAGGAGTTCCTGAAGGAGGACCTCAACGACCTCTGCATTTCCCGGCCCAAGGAGCGGCTCGAGTGGGGCATCCCGCTGCCGTTTGACGAGGGCTACGTGACCTATGTCTGGTTCGACGCGCTGGTGAATTATTACTCGGCCGTCGCTGACCTCCCGGGAGTTTGGCCCGCCGACTACCATGTGATCGGCAAGGACATCCTCGTCCCGCCGCACGCGGTTTACTGGATGATCATGTTGCAGGCGGCGGGCCTGCCGCTGCCGCGTCATATCCTGGCCCACGGATGGTGGCTGCAGCGCGGCGCCAAGATGTCCAAGAGCACCGGCAACGCGCTCAACCCCCTCGACCTCGTCGACCAGTTCGGGTCCGACGCGTTCCGCTACTTCCTGATGCGCGAGATGAACGTCGGGCAGGACAGCGACTTCACGCCGGAGCAATTCCTCGTGCGCTACAACAGCGAGCTCGCGAACAATCTCGGCAACCTCGTCAACCGCACGCTGAACATGACGAACCGGTTCGCGGGCGCCGCGGTGCCGGCGGCCGGTGCGCCGCGCGAGGCCGAGGCCGAGTTGCAGGCCCTGTGGGCGCGCACGGGACCCGAGTGCGTGGCGCTCTGCGAGGGTTTCCAATTCCACACCGCGCTCGAGCGCACGATGGCTTTTGTCACCGCGACCAACGCGTACGTGGAACGGCGCGCGCCGTGGAAACTGGGCAAATCCACCACCGCCGAGGACCAGGAGCTCCTGCGCACGTCGCTCGCCACCATGGCGGAATCGCTGCGGCTCGCGGTCGCCCTGTTGCAGCACGTCATGCCCGCGGCCGCTGCGCGCATCAATGGCGTGCTCGGCTATACGCCGGGTTCCGTTTGGCGCGACGAACTTGTCTGGGGAACTCGTCTCGCGGGTAACCGCGTGGCGGAGGCCTTGGTTCTCTTCCCGCGTCCGACGCCGCCCGCCGCGACGCCGGCGAGCTGAGAACGCTGGGCGGAGTGGCGCGCCATGGAGATCCTGCCCCTGCATCCGGCCGAAAATGCGGCGTCGCCTGACGCGCTACGTGGTTTTCTCGCGCAGTGCCGCGACGCCGCGGAGCGCGACCGTCACGACAAGCTGGTCAGCATTTCGCTCGCGTTGCCGCCGCCGGACCCGCTGGCGGTGCTCGAGCTCATTTTCGATCCGGCTCAGCCGCATTTTTACGCCGAGCGACCCTCGATCGGCACGGCAATCGCCGGCGCCGAGGTCGCGGTGCGGCGGGAAACCGCGGGCGCCGGACGCTTTCGCGCGCTGCGGGACTGGGCGGAGGAGATGCTCGCGCACACGATCGCCGTCGGGGACGTCAACGCCCCGCTCGGCGGTCCGCATTTTTTCACGGCCTTCGCGTTTCGCGAGGAGGCTGAAGCAGGGCAGCCGTTCGCGGCGGCGACGGCGTTTGTGCCGCGCTGGCAGGTTGGACTCGCGGGAGGCACGGGCACGGCGGTGGCCAACTTGCTGGTCGGACCCGATTCGGACCTCGAGGCGCTGGCGCTGCGGGTTTGGCGGGCGCATCGCCGCCTGCGTGAGGTGGGTGAGGGCGGCGGCACCGAAGAGGCGCCTCCCGCCACCGCGCGTCCCGAGGTATTTTCTCTTTCGGAGGCCGGGGATTACCATCACGCGGTCGCGCGTGCACTGGAGCGGATCGGCCGGGGCGAGATCGGCAAAGTCGTGCTCGCCCGCGCCATCGATCTGCATGCTGACCAGCCGCTGCACCCGCTCGTCGCGCTCAACGGGCTGCGGCAGCGGTTTCCGGACTGTTATTTGTTCTCGTTCAGCGACGGCCGCGGGCCGAGTTTCATCGGAGCCAGTCCGGAGCGCCTCCTACGGGTGAGCCGCGGGGTGCTGGAGACGGAGGCTTTGGCCGGATCGGCGCCCCGCGGCGGCAGCGCGAGCGAGGATGCGGCTCTCGCCGCCGGACTCGCGCGCAGCGACAAGGACCGTCGCGAGCACGAGCAGGTTTTGGCCGACATTCGCGCGCGGTTGGCGCCACTCGCCTCGGAATTGGAGGCCACCGGTGCGCCGCAGGTGCGTCGCCTGGCCAACGTGCAACACCTGCTCACTCCGGTGCGCGGGGTGTTACGGGACGGTGCGCACCCGTTCGATGTTCTCGCGGAACTGCATCCCACGCCCGCGGTCGGCGGGTCCCCGCGCGGAGCCGCGTTGGCGGCGATCGGGGAGCTCGAGGGTTTTCCCCGTGGACTCTATGCCGGGGCGCTCGGGTGGCTCAATGCCCGCCGCGGCGGGGAGTTCTTCGTGGGGCTGCGCAGCGCGCTCGTCGACGGGCGGTCGGCGCGGCTCTACGCCGGCGCAGGGATCGTCGCCGGTTCCACGCCCGAAAAGGAATTTGCGGAAACCGAACTCAAGTTTAGGGCCATGCTCGGCGCGATCGGCGCGCCGTCCGCGACATGAATCCATTTGTTCCCGATCCGCGCAATGTGAACTCCCTCTGGGCCGGCGTGCTCGTGGAGACGCTGGTGCGTTGCGGCGTCGGGCGGATGGTGATCTCGCCGGGCTCGCGTTCGACGCCGGTGGCGATGGCCGCGGCGGCGCATCGCGGGATCGAGGCGATCGCGGTGGTGGACGAGCGCTCGGCCGGCTTTTTCGCGCTGGGCCTCGCCAAGCAATCCGCAAGGCCGGTGGCGCTGCTTTGCACGAGCGGATCCGCGCCGGCCCATTATTTCCCGGCGGTCATCGAGGCGCATGAATCGGGCGTTCCGCTCATCGTGCTCTCGGCCGACCGTCCGCCCGAACTGCGCGACTGCGCGTCGGGTCAGACCATCAACCAGACGCGGCTCTTCGGCGACCACGTGGTCTTTTTCCACGAGCTCGCTGTTCCGGAAGCTACGGAACCGCGGCTTCGTTACCTGCGGCAAACCGTCGCCCATGCCGTGGAGCGTTCGCTGCGTCCCGCGGCCGGGCCCGTGCACCTGAACCTTCCGTTCCGCGATCCGCTGCCGCCGCTGCCCGACGACGGCGCCACCGCGGCGGTCGCCTCGAAGATCGATTGGGATTCCTTTTTCTCCCATCTGGCCCCGGCCGAGCCGGCGTTGCAGGTTGTGCCCGTTCCGCCGCTGCAGCCGGACGTGCACGGTGCGATCGTGGTGGGGCCGGTGCAGCCCGCGGATCCGGAGCGTTTCTGCGCCGAAGTGGGCGAGATTGCGCGCCGGCTCGGCTGGCCGGTGTTGGCCGACGCAGCCTCTCCGGTGCGGTTTCGTGCCGGGCTGATTCCCGGATTGGTCAGCACCTATGATTTGATTCTGCGTAATCCCACCGCCGCGGAACGCCTGCGGCCCGAGGCCGTGCTCTGCATCGGCGACTGGCCGGCCAGCAAGGTGTTGCGCGGCTGGGTGGAACAAAGCGGGGCGCGCGTCTGGATGGCCGGTGGCGGTGGAGACAACCGCGACGGACTGCACGGCCGGACCCGCTGGATCGGGAACTCGCTGGCGGTCATCGCGCAGTCGTTGCCGGAGGCCTCGGAGCCGAACGGTTACCAGCGCATGTGGGCGCGTTTGGAGGCGAAGGCGAGGGCGGCGCTGGACGCGCGATTGGAAGCGGAGACCCAGCTGTTCGAGCCCAAGGCCGCGTGGCTGCTTTCGCGGAAACTTCCCGCGGGTTCGGTCCTGGCGGTGGCGAGTTCCATGCCGGTGCGGGACCTTGAGTACGTCGCGTGTCCGGGTGACACGGGTCTGGTCCCGCGCTGCAACCGCGGCGCCAACGGCATCGACGGAACGCTATCCACCGCGTGCGGGGTCGCGCATGGCGCCGCGGCGCCGGTGACGCTGCTCACGGGGGATCTGGCCTTCCTGCATGATTCGAACGGCCTGCTGCTCCGTCAGAAGCTGCGCGGTTCGCTCACGGTGGTCTTGGTGAACAATCGCGGCGGCGGAATCTTCGGGCACCTGCCCGTGGCGGCGTTTGAGCCGCCGTTCGAGGAGTTCTTCGCGACGCCGCAGGAGGTGGATTTTTCGGAGCTCTGCGCCGCGCACGGGGTGAGCCACACGGTGGTGCGCGATTGGAATCATTTCTCCGCCCTGATCACCGCGGCTCCGGCGAACGGCATCCGGGTGCTGGAGCTGCGCACCGAGCGGAAACTCGACGCCGCGCGGCGCAAGCAATGGTTCTCCGAGATCGCCGCGGGGCTTTGAGCAAACGGGCGTCCGCTCGGAAGACGTGCGGCGGCAAGTCAGAGTAGGCCCTGGCGTTACGGCCGCAGCTCGCGCTTCAGGAAGTCCATGATCCGGGTCTGCTGGCGCATGCGGATCAGCGGATCGCTCACCATGTGGGTGCCGAGCATGGGCAGAAGCTCGTAGGTCTTGCCGGCGCGGAAGAGCGCGTCGGCGAGCTGCAGGGTGTGTTGAAAATACACGTTGTCGTCGGTGAGGCCGTGCACGAGCAGCAGCGGGCGCCGGGCCTCGGCGGCGTAGGTGGTGACATTGCTCACCCGGTATGCCTCCGGCGCCTCGGCGGGCAGGCCGAGGTAACGCTCGGTGTAGTGGGTGTCGTAATTCTCCCACGTGATGACCGGTGCTCCCACGATGCCGCAGCGGAAGACATCCGGCCGGCGGATGGCCGCCATCGCCGCGAAGTAGCCGCCGAACGACCAGCCGCTCACGCCCACGCGGGTGAGGTCCATTTGCGGCACCTGCTTCGCCAGCGCCTGCAGGGCGGAGATCTGGTCGGCGAGGGCGATGTCGATCAGGTTGCCCTTCACAATCCGCTCCCAGGCTCGGCCTCGCCACGGGGTGCCTCGGCCGTCGAAGCGCACGACGATGAAACCTTGGTCCGCCATCCATTGGTCGGGCAGGTAGGCGCGCAGGTTGGCGGTCACCATCTTGCTGGTGGGGCCCGCGTACACGGAAAGGATCACGGGGTATTTCGCCGCGGGATCGAGTTTCCGTGGGCGTGTGATCGCGGCGTCGAACGCCGGTTCGCCCACGGTGCGCGTGAGTTCGGTACCGGGAACGCGCGCCACCGGTTCCGCCAGCGAGGGCAGGTTGGCGACCACGCGGTCGTCATCGGCCGACACCACGTCGAGCCGCCACGTGCCGTCATAGAGATCCGTGGTGCGCAGCAGCAGCCGGGCCTCGTGGGCGTAGGTGGCGCTGTGCATGCCGCGGCCGCGGGTGATCGCCCGCCCGCGGGCGCCGCCGCTGAGCGGAAAGGTCCAGACGTGTGTTTCGCGCGCGTCATCGCCGCCGGCGACCCACACCGTGCCGGACTCCTCGTCGACGCCGAGCAGGCGGCGATAGCCGAAGGTCACGGGTGTGATCTCGTGCACGAGCGCGCCGGACGCGTCGCGCAACTCGACCTGCCACGCTCCGTTGCGCTCGGTTGTCCAGAGGAACCGAGTGCCGTCGGCCAGCCACAACGGCGGCCGGGACGCGGCGGTGGCGCCCGCGCCGTTGTCATCAAGATTAAGCCAGGCGGCGTCGGTCTCGCGCAGGAGTTCCTGGGTGCGACCCGTCGCGGTGTTGACCGCGAGCAGGCGCTGCTCGGTCTGCGTGCGGTTTTGCACGAGGATCGTGAGCGGGGCGCGCGGTGACCAATTCACGTGGGCAAGATAAGGGAAAGCGGTGGCGTCCCAGGTGACGGCCTTGGGTGTGCCGCCCTCACGTGAGATGAGGAACAGGCGGACCACCGCATTGGGCGTGCCGGCGCGCGGGTAAAAGAAGCGTGACGGCGCCGCCTCGGGATGCAGCGGGTCGGCGATGTGGCGGACCTCGACGCCGGCTTCGTCGGTCTGTTGCGCGAGCAGCGTCGTGGAGTCGGGCGACCACCAGTAGCCGCGGTTCCGGCTCATTTCCTCCTGCGCGACGAATTCGGCGGTGCCGTGGGAGACGGTTGCGGTGGCGCCGGAGGTCACGGCGCGCGCCGTGCCGGCGGCGGGATCGATCACATGCAGTTCACGGTCCGCACCTGCGGCCGCCACGAGTCGGCCGTCGGGTGAGAAGCGTGGGTCGATCCAGCCGGCGCCGGGCAATTGGGTAACCTTGAGCGTCGCGCGCTCCACGAGGTAGAGCCGGCCGGAGAGGGTAACCAGGAGGCGCGCCCCGTCCCGTGACATCTGGTAGGCGGTGAATCCCTTCAGGCTTTGCCGCTGGCGTTCGCGGCGAGCTTTCTCCTCGGCGCTCAGGTTTTCCTCCGCGCCGCCGAGCAGTTGGGCGGGCGTGAGAAGTTCGCGCTCCTTGCCGGCGGCGAGATCGAACTCGAACAGCCGCAGCGTCGGGTCGCGCGGCAGCGAACGCAGGAAGACGACGTGCTTGCCGTCGGGTGTGACCTGCGGCGAAACGGGCCGGCCGAGGGTGTAGTTGCGGGTCTCGGCGAGGTCGCGGAAGTGTCGAAGCGCCTCCTCTTCGGGATTTGCGGCAGCGAGGCGAAGCGGGACGAAGGCGGCCAGCAGGGGCAGGAGCGGGGAAAGGCAGCGCATCCCGCGAGCAAACGGCGGGTTCGGCGCGAGTCCAGCGCGCGCCCCGCTTTACTCGCGGGCCTTGGAGTCGATCAGGATCGTCACCGGTCCGTCGTTGACGAGCGCGACGTCCATGCGCGCCCCGAATCTTCCGGTCTGCACCGGGCGGCCGAGGGCGGCGGCGACCAACCGGTTGAACTCTTCGTACAGCGGGATGGCGTGATCGGGCGGAGCCGCGTCGTTGAACGACGGGCGCGTTCCTTTGCGCGCGCTGGCGAAGAGCGTGAACTGGCTCACCACGAGAATCCCGCCACCGGTTTCCGTCACCGCGCGGTTCATGCGTCCGGTCTCATCCTCGAAGATCCGTAGCGCGGCCACCTTGCCGGCGAGCCAGGTGGCGTCCTCGGAGGTGTCGTCACGGCCGACGCCGAGGAGGACCAGCAGGCCCGGGCCGATCTCGCCGGTAACGGCACCCTCCACCGTGACGCGGGCGGAGGCGACGCGTTGCACGACCGCACGCATGAGAAGAGGGCGCGGCCGGGCCGCTCAGAGCATCGGCACGTGCGGCTCGGTCTCGGCGTCGTAATTGATTCCAGGCAGGCCGAAGCCGAAGAGCTTCAGGAAATCGGCGCGGTAGCCGGCGATGTCGGTGAGTTCGGCGAGATTCTCGGTCGTGACGCGCGGCCAGATGTCGCGCACCGCGGCTTGGATCTCGGGACGCATCTCCCAATCGTCGATGCGCACGCGGCCGGCCTCGTCGAAGCCAGGCTTGCTTCCGTTGTACATGCGCGTGGCGAAGAGCCGCTGCACCTGCTCGATGCAGCCCTCATGGGTGCCGGCGGCCTTCATGATCTTGTAGAGGATCGAGATGTAGAGCGGCACCACGGGGATCGCGGAGCTGGCCTGGGTGACGAGCGCCTTGTTCACCGAGATGAACGCGCGGCCGCCGCCGTTGAGCTTCAGGAGCGAGTCGATGTTGCGCGCGGCGCGCTCGAGGTCGTTCTTGGCGAGGCCGATCGTGCCGTTCTTGTAAATCGCCCAGGTGACCTCGGGCCCGATGTAGGAGTACGCGACCGACTGCGCCCCGGGAGCGAGCAGGCCGGCTTCCGACAACGCGTTCATCCACATCTCCCAATCCTCGCCGCCCATCACCGCGGTGGTGTCGGCGATCTCGGCTTCGTTGGCCGGATCGATCGTCACGGTGGAGACCACGCCCTTGTCGGTGTCGACGGTCTTGTTGGTGTACGAGGCGCCGACAGGCTTCAGGACCGAGCGGTGGGCCACACCCGTGCGCGGGTGCGTGCGGCGCGGGGAGGCGAGGGAATAGACGACCAGGTCGACCGGACCGACGTCCGCGCGAAGCATTGCCAGCGTGCGTTGCTTGATGTCGTCCGAAAATGCGTCGCCGTTGATGTTGCCGGCGTAGAGGCCGCGGGCGCGCGCCGCGCGGGTTGCGGCGATGGTGTTGTACCAGCCCGGAGTGGCGGGGCGGCCCTCTTCCGACGGGCGCTCAAAGAACACGCCCACGGTGGCGGCGCCACAGCCGAACGCGGCGGTGATCCGGGAGGCGAGGCCGTAGCCGGTCGAGGCGCCGATCACGAGGACGCGCTTCGGGCCGCCGGCGATCGCGCCGCGGCTCTGCACGTGATTGATCCATTCCTGTACGTGGGCGGCGCAGCCCTCGGGGTGGGCGGTGACGCAAACGAAGCCGCGGACCTTCGGTCGGATGATCATGGGGCGCGGATGATTTCGCGCGCCCCGCGGGACTGGCAAGTGGCTTTTCCGCGGGCGCCGTGCCGGCCCGGCGCCGGGCCTACTTCGGC
>JBEGJD010000467.1:0-4258 GCA_041184765.1 Verrucomicrobiota bacterium
CACGTCGAGCACATCCTCGCGAAGCTCGGGGTGGAGAACCGCTGCGCCGCCGCCCGCTGCGCGTCGGAAGTGCTCTTCGGTTGAGTCCTGATGTTACGGACCTCCCGCCGCCCGGCGGGGCTTGGTTCGGGCCACGGTGCCGCCGGAGCCCCGAAAGCGGGAGCGGGGGAGATCAGGGCAGCACCGCGGGATCGAGGCCGATCGTGCCGACGAGACTTTCGAGGTAACCGGGGCCGCGGGCTTCACGCAGGGCGGCGCGCGAGGTCTCGAGTTTCTCGCGAATCAGCAGGCGATCCGCGAGGTCGGCGTAGTTCGGACGCGCCAGGAAGCGCTCGAGATACTCCGCCCTGGCCTCCCAGTAGGCGACGTCGCGACGTTGCTGGGCGACCAGCCGCGCGCGATACCACTCGCTCCCGATCACGCTGGCGCGGGTGAATTGCTCGCGCAGTGCGGGGGCATCCAGCCCGTGTCCTTCCCATGTTCCGTCCCGCATCACGTGCAGGAGCGCGCGGAGCGGGGGAATCGCCTGCGCAATCGAGCCGTCGGCGAAGTAGCTCTCCGCGGCGGCGCGCATCGCGTGCACGATATTTCCCATGCCGTCGGCGAACACCGCGCGGTCCTGCAGTTCCGGCCGCAGCAGCTCCTCGTCGAACAGCGTGCTGGGGTTGCCGAGCACGCGGCCGCAGAAGGTCTGGACGAAACGCGAGGTCACGCGCCAGCCGAGACGGCTCGCCAGCACCGGTTTCCCGTCGTGGGTCCAGTCCTCGCAACGTTCCAGGTAGCCGTGCTCGATCAGGTACTTGGGCGAACGTTCCTCGGGTGACATCCGCGCCCAGATCTCCGGGACGAGCAGGCTGATGTCGTGATCGACGCGGAAACGCGGCCCGATCCAACCCGCTGCCGACGAAAACACCGGCAGTTCCGTCAGCGCGTAGGAAACCAGCGCGGCGTTGAGGTCGTGGATCGGCGGGAGCGCATTGAACGGCCCCTTCGTGAGGGCGCCTTCGGAACCGGCGCCCGTGGTTGAGGGCGACTTGCCGGTGAGGCTCGCGATGAAGTCCATGAACGCTTCCGGCAGTTCCTGATAATGGATCGGTCCGAAGACGCACATCGGGCGCACACCCGGCTCGGGCGGATTAAGCCGGCGCCCGGCCAGCACTGCGCCCACGGGGAACAATGCGCCCGCGGGGGCGCGGCGGTAGAGCTGGACTCCGACCTGCGCGAGGTAGGTGGCGCGCGGGTCCTCGAGGTCGGGCCGGTGCTGCAGGTAGCGGGGATTCTTCGTGGGCTTGCCGTCCACGATGCGAGGATGCGCGGGCGAGGCGAGGTAGGCGGGGGAAGGCGAGCCGACAAAGGCGTTGAACAGGTCGCGGATCGGATCCGTGAACGCGTCGAAACCGATCGCGTCCTCGACGATGTTGCGAGCAGTGTCTCGGCTGAGCGGCTCGTAGTTGGAGAAAAAATTTCCGGGGCGGGAGAAATCCCGCTCGGTGCGGCGGTCGTAGCCGCGGTGGATGGCGTCGTCAGGCCGCTGGAACAGGTACTCCTCGCAGTTTTCGACGAACTTCACCGAGGGGGCGATGCCGCCGGGCAGACCGGCAAGCGCGACCGATGGCGCGATGATCGCCGCGGAGATGTCGTCCTCCGCCTGGATCTTCACGGCGGGGTGGAAGTCCTTCCGCAGCGAGAATGTCCGCCAGCCTCCGTCGGTCGTGAAGCCGACACGGAGGAAGTGGGTCATGGCCTTCTCGCCCATGAACTTCAGCTCGTTGCCGGGCCGGCCGTTGATGGTGTCGACCGTGAAATGCCGGCGCCAGTCGGCGCCCCACTCGGGCTTGTGCACCCGTTTGATGAGCAGCACGAGGTCGAGGATGTAGCGCGGGATGCCGGCGAGCCAGGCGTTGTACTCGTCGGTGTAGTCGGGACTGCGGCTGAGCAGCTTCACCACGGAACCCAGCGAGCGGTCGGGGCTGAGCAGCGGACGGCCGCGCGGCTTGTTCCGCGCCGGATCGCGGAAGCGCTGGCCGAACTCGCGGTTGAGGATCACGTCGATCGCATCGAAGTCGCGCGCGAGTTCGCTCACGAAGTTGGGCGCGGTGAAGATCGCGTCGGCGATCGACTTGGAGATCTCGGACTTGCCGCCGCCCGAGACGGTGCAGGGCTTGTGGCAGAGCAGGCCGTCGGCCGTCGTGCCGCGCAGCCGCCAGCGGCGGCCGTCCTCCGGTTTCACCATTTCCACCTTGTAGCCCGAGGGGAGCACGTAGGTGTGGCCGGGCAGGAGCTTCAGGGTCCGCGCGGCGCCGGCGGCGTCGGTCCACGTGATCGTCTGCCGCCGGAGCTGGAAGAAGGCGTCCTCCGGCACGTAGCAGATCGTCGGATACCACCGGTCGCGGGCCCAGCCGCCGGGTTGCGGCTCGGCGCGTTCGCCGAGCTGCGCGAGGGCCTCGGCGAAGGTGTGGTTGACGATCGCGAGGTGGCGACCGAGGCGGAAGTCCTCGCCGAGATCGTAGCTCGGGAAAACGATGGCGCCGCCGGCGTGTTCCTCCTCGCAGCGGCCGAGCAGGTTGGCGGCGAAGCTGATCTGGGCCTTCACCTCCTTTTTGCAGTAGCCGAAGTAATTGTCCGAAATGAGGGTCAGGATCACGCCGCTCCGGTCGCGCGCGGTGACCTTGAAGGGCACGCCGTCGTTGTAAGGTTCCGCCGGGTCCTTCCAGCACATGCCGTCGCGCCGCTGGCGGGCGGTCGCTTGCGCCCACGCGGGCAGGCCGAGTTCGCGCTTGGTGAGTCCGTTGAGGTGCGGGGCGAGGATCACGCCGCCGGTGTGTCCCGTCCAGTGGGCCGGATCGAGGGCGGCGTCGTTGGCGGGGAGGTTGGGGTCGCCGGCGTTGCCGAAGATCCGCTCGACGAAGTCGAGGTTGGCCACGAGCGCCCCCGGGACGAAGAAGCGCGTCTCCATCGCGCGACGCGGCGAGAAACCCGGCACCGCGGGGCAAACGACGGGTCGCAGCAGCAGCGTCACGAAGCACTCCGCCGGCGCCGGCGCGCCCGCGGTGAAGGGCAGCCTGAGAAGGTCCGCCGGTGGGTTCAGCGCGTGGCGCAACAGGCGGCCGAAGACGTGCGCCGGCACGGCTTTCTTGTCGTCGGGCACCGGCAGCCCGAGGTCGGCGATATGGAAGATGCCCTGCGTGGTGCGGCGGTCCGCCTTTGGATTGTGCAGTACCCCCTGCTGCACGCGGTAGGAGGAGAGGATGGCGCTGCGGTGCTCGTCGGCGCCGGGGGGCAGCGACAGCACGCGCGCCAGTCCGGCGCGGTCGAGGACGAGGCTGGAGGCCGGGAGGCGCGGCACCTCGCCACCAAGATCGGGGCCGGCCTCGAGTTGATCGTAGAGAAAGTTCTGCAGGCGCTGGTCGACCGGGCAGAGATGGCGGGACAGCGCGCGGTCCTTTTCGCGGCTGAGCGCGAGAAAGTGGTCCACCAATGGCGCGAGGCCGTCCCCCGCCATTGCGGCAGGCACTCCGGGCTGGCCGATCTCCCGGAGCTTCAGGTTGAGGTACGCCACCAATTTGGCGTCGACCTCAGAGGCAGCGGGCACGGGAGCGGGAAGGGAAGGACCGGGACTCATGACGTCGAAGGGCGTTTTTTTCGGAGGGTGATGCAAGTAGCGGGCCAATCAAGCGGGGTCTGTCCGCCGAGGAAGCCGAGGTGGTCGGGTGCGCCGGGCGGCGTTTGTCGCTCGCCGGTCGTTCATGGCTCCCGTGAAGGATCGGTGCTCCGTTCGGCAATTGCCACGAAAAGCCCGCACGGCGGACGGTTTTCGTGGTTTCCCTCAAAGATCCGGTCGCGGTTGGGAACACGCCTTGCCCTTCGCCCGCCGTCGGCCTCCAAGTTTCGACATGAAGTACCCCCCGCGCTTTCCTGGTGCCCGCTTGTTCGCCGCTCTCGTTCTTGCCTGCGGCGTCTTTTCGCCGGTTTCCGCGGCCGCTGTCCCCTCCGCGAGAGTCCTCGAAGTGCGACGCATTTGGGACGCCGGAAAACACAACGCGTTCACGGATCTGGTCCAGTGGCGCGGCCGCTGGTGGTGTACCTTCCGGGAGGCCGAGGCTCACGTCGGCGGGGACGGCGCGATCCAGGTGCTCGAGTCCGCCGATGGCGCGAAGTGGGAGTCCGTGGCGCGGATCACGGAGAAGGACATCGACCTGCGCGACCCCAAGTTCTCCGTCACACCGGATGGTCGGCTAATGATCGTGTGCGGGGGATC
>JBEGJD010000468.1:0-2688 GCA_041184765.1 Verrucomicrobiota bacterium
AAGCCGCCTTCATCGAAGAAAAGGAGGCCTGGCTGCTTAAACCTGCTTGAAAAACCACATGCCCGTGTTCCGTGGGCCACCAAGCTTGGTTTCGTGTCCTTCGTGTGTTTCGTGGTCCCCCTCGGCCGTGCCGCGGCAAAAAGCGCCTTGCGACGCCGGCGGCCGGCGGTTGGCTCGCCGTCCCATGAGTAATCCGCCCGCCACCGAAAACGCCGTGATCCGCACCAGCTACGGCGAAATCACCCTCGCCTTCTGGTCCGACGTCGCGCCCAAGACCGTCGAGAACTTCAAGAAGCTCGCCCGCGAGGGCTTTTACGACGGCACCGCGTTCCACCGGATCATCAAGGGCTTCATGATCCAGGGCGGCTGCCCCAACACCAAGGCCGGCGCCCGCGGACTCCCCGGCACCGGAGGCCCGGGCTACACCATCAAGGCGGAGTTCAACGCCAAGCCCCACGTGCGCGGCGTCATCTCGATGGCCCGGTCGGCCAACCCAGACTCCGCCGGCTGCCAGTTCTTCATCTGCCACGGCGACGCCCGCTTCCTCGACCGCCAGTACACCGCTTTCGGCGAGGTGGTTAAAGGTGACGACGTCTTGGAGAAACTCGCCAACGTCCCCACCAAGGCGAGCGGTGGCGAGAAGAGCACGCCCATCGAGCGCGTTGCGATCGAGAGCATCGCGATCGTGGCCGCCACCTGACCGCCCCGGCGGCAAAGCCGCCTATTTCCCGAAAATCGCGTCACCCGCCTCCTTGGCGGCGAACATGAACGCGGCCTCGTGGGCGATCCCCGCGGTCTCCACGAGGCGCCAGTGGCAGGGCCAGCCTTTCTCCTTTGCGAGCGCCTGAGCCGCCGCGAACACCGCGCGACCGCGCGCCAGGCGGTTGGGCCCCTGCCGCATCGCCGGTGGCGTGGCGTCCATACTCGTGTCAGCGATGATGTCACCCGTCCCCTGATAGAGCGTGAGCGGCGCCGCGAGGTAGCGGCGAATCACGTCGTCGCCGGAAAGCTCCGGCGGCAATCCGCCGAATCCGTAGCCGAAGTCGGCGTCGCGCGTCGGGAAAAGATGCGACCCGGTGTTGGCCGCGATGATGCGCTCGGCCGCGCCGGGCATGAACGCCGCGAGCCGCACGAGAAACTGCCCGCCCGCGGAGTGACCAATCAGGTAGTACGGCAACTCCGGCTTGCCCTCGAGTTCCCGCACCCGCGCCACGATCCGCGGGATGTACGCGTAGGTCCATTGCTCCGGTGGCTGCACCTTGCCGTCAGCGCCCACCAAACCACCGCGCTGGTAACGGGCCATGGGGAAACGCTCCTTGTCGAAGAGCGGCGCCACCACGATCGCGCCGAAACGCTCGGCGAGCGTGATCGCGAAATTGCGGTAATCCTCCGCATTCCGCTGCACGCCATGGCAGACGACCAGCAGCGGCCCGCCGCGGTAGGTCGGCGGCTTGTAGGTGAACAATGTGAGCGGTTCCTTCGCGTCGGGCAGCTCAGCGCGACCCGGCCCCGCCGGCAGCGGCGTACCCGATGAAACCCGTACAAGAAGGAGCAGGGCGAGGCCGAGGAGCGAGAAGCGCATCATGCAGTCACTTTCCCGGCGGCCCGCTTTCGCGCAAGCCCGTCACGACGCGGCGCAGCCGGGGCGTCCGCTCATTCGGAAAACCCGAGCGCCACCGCCTTAGCGCCCTTGAGTGGGACCGATCTCGGAAGTCGGACGTTTCAGGCGGATGTTGCGGAACTCGATTTTCATCGGCGGGCCCACGTGCACCTGCACGCCCAGCAAGCCGTCAAACTTCCTCCGCACCGCATCGTCATCCACCACCACGCTCATCACCTGCCCGTTGACCAGATGCGTGAGTACATTGCCGCGGGCGATGATATGGACCTCGTTCCAGTCCCCGTTCTTCACCTTGCGAGCCAACTCGTCCTTCGAGCCAACGGAGCCGACCACGCGCGCCTTGCCGTCGGCGTCGACGCGGCTGATGTCGCCCCGCATCGCTAGAAAAGTGCGGCCTTTCTCCTCGTAGTTCTGCCCGGTGTACCGCTGCTGGCCGTCGATGTCGGCCTGATAACCTTTCAGCGCGTACCGCTGTCCAGCGACCTCCTCACTCCGGTAATTGATGCCGCTGTTTCCGCGTTCGGAGACGCGGTACTCCAACTTCAACTCGAAGTCCCGAGTGGTGCCGCCTCGCCAGATGATGAAGGAGTTCTGCTTGAGCAGCGTCGCGGGGGTGACTTCGCCGACCAGCACACCGTCCTCGACCCGCCAATAGACGGGGTCGCCGTCCCATCCGGCGAGGGAGCGTCCGTCGAAAATGCGCTCGAAACCACTCTCGTCGCGCTGCCCCTGCTCAGGAAAGGTTTGGGCGGCAGGACTACGCACGCCGGCGGACAAAAAGATCAAGCAACTCAGAGCCAGGCGGGAGGAGGGACGCATTTTTAGGATGGGGTTTAGCGCGAAAGCACGGCGCCCGGACTCGCCGGAGGCAAGCGCGAGGCCGGCGTGAAAAAGGAATGCGTCGGGCCGGCTGCATTTTCTCCATTGATCCGACGCCGGGTTCGTAGCTTCTGACGACGCTCGGACTGGTCGATCGGGAAAAGGCGCGCCTCCGCACCCGCCCACGCCAACCTTCCCCCAAAATTCTTCGCCATGAATCGCCGCTCCCTCGAAACAGCCTACCGCCT
>JBEGJD010000469.1:0-2863 GCA_041184765.1 Verrucomicrobiota bacterium
CCCACAGGCCGTTGGTCTCGGCAAAGAGGGCTTGGTCCACCAACGCGCGGGCGATGGCGGCGGTGGGGCCATCGAGGCGGGAGACCATGAGGAGGTTGTTGGTGGGATTGAGGTTGAGGGCGTTGGTGGTGGTGTAGTAGGGATTGCGCAACGGCCCGGCGCAGGGAAGTTTCTGCGCGAGGACGGGCAGGCAGGCGAGTTCGCTGTCCACTGCGGCTTCGTTGCGGCGCATTTCGAGGCGGACTTTGTCCGAGCCCGGCTCGACGAGGTCGAGGTCTTCCTTGATGTGCAGCGGCACGCCGTAGCAGAGAACGGCGTAACGGATCTTGGAGGTTAAAACTTTCTGGACCGTGCGCGCAGTCGTGCCGTTGGTGGCGGGGAGGGTTTCCGCACCGACGTGCCAGAGCTTTTCGGATTCGAGCTTTTGCGCGAGGGGCTGTTGCAGCGAGGCGTGAAATTCCTGCCGGGAAATGCTTTCGTTGGTGGACAGCGGAAAGCCGAACACCTGCCCCGCCGGCACGGCGCGGAGCTTGGCGTAATGTTCGGCGACGCCTTTGGATTCCGGCAGGGCGGAGTTGTAGATGACCACCACTTCGTTGCCCCGATTGGCGGCGCGCAACGGCAACACCGCCAGTAGCGCCACCAATGCGATTTGTTTGATCAGCTTCATTCAGTATTCAAAATCCACTTTCAATCCGTCCCACGCGAACCAGATGCCGGGCGGCAGTTCCGCCTGCGCCACATCGTGGTCGTAATCATGCGTGAGGTGGGTGAAGAACGTCCGTTCCGCACCGATGCGCCGGGCTGCTGTGAGCGCCTCGTCCAAGCACATGTGCGTGGGATGCCACCTCGGCCGCAGCGCATCCAGCACGCAGACCTCCACCCCGCGGATGTGGTTCAAGGCTTCGACCGTTACTTCCTTACAATCGCTCAAATACGCCAGCCGCTTTTTTCCGCCCTGCATGAAGAGGTAGCCGTTCGTCTTTGTCGCGCCGTGCGGCAGCGCGAACGGCGTGATGGTCAGGTCGCCAAGGGTGAAAGGCCCGGTCACGACGCGTTCCTCGGGGATAAAATAACCTTTCGGCCAGGGCCCGGCGTGGAAGGCGTATTTGAAGACGCGCCGCAGGTTCTGCATCGTCTCCTCACTGGCGTAGATCGGCAACGCGCCACCGCGCAAGTCGCAGAACCGCCGGCAATCATCCAGCCCCAGGATGTGGTCGGCGTGCGCATGGGTGAAGATCACGGCGTCGAGCCAGGAGATTTTTTCGCGCAAGCACTGGACGCGGAATTCCGGGGTGGTATCTACGACCAGCTTGGTGGCGGGCGTGGCGATGTAGATGGACGGACGCGTGCGCCAGTTCTTGGGGTTGGCGAGAAATTCCGGGGGATACTCCTTGCCGATGAGCGGCACGCCCTGTGAAGTTCCGCTGCCCAGAAATGTGAACGAAAACGACATCGCCCGGGAAAATAGCAGAACCGGCAAGGGCGGCGAATAAAATGATTCCGCACCAACCGCCGCCGCTAACCGCGCCACTACCGTGGCAAGATTGACACCCAACTGGCGGGCGTGCTAGCCTCGCGTAAAGTTTGGTTATGACCTCGATGTTGAACCAACATGTGCTGGTGCTGAACCGTCTCTGGCAGGCAGTCAACATCTGCACCGCCCGCCGGGCTTTGACGCTGCTGTTTCAAGGCCACGCCGAAGCCGTCCTCAACGCGCAGGACGGTTCGTTCCAGACCTACGATTTCTCCGAATGGCACGACCTCTCGCAGCAAGAGCCGCATCCCGAGAGCGTCCAAAGCATCTGCTTCAAGATCCGCGTGCCGCGCGTCATCCTGCTCGTCATGTATGACCGCTTGCCGAAGAAGGAAGTGAAGTTCACCCGCCACAACATCTTCGAGCGCGACAAAAACACCTGCCAATACTGCGGGAAAGTTTTCGAGCGCGAACAGCTCAACCTCGACCACGTCATCCCGCGCGACCGCGGCGGACCGACGACCTGGGAGAATATCGTGTGCTCGTGCATCCGTTGCAACACGCACAAGGCAAACCGCACGCCGCAGGAAGCTGCCATGCACTTGGTGCGCAAGCCCAAGCGGCCCAAGTGGCGGCCGTTCGTGCAGATCAGTCTCAGCACCCACCAGCACGACAGCTGGAGGCACTTCATCGACCTCGCCTACTGGAACGTGGAGCTGGGCGAGGACGTGGGCTGATGCCGCACCGCCGCCCACGCCACAAGTCCTCCAACATTCACACGCAACCTCCATTCGGGTGAGGGCGGCGCCTCCGGCTTGCTTGGCCCGGAAAAATCATGGTGACACCGGATTTCCACTTGTCACCGGAAAACCCGGGTTCTAGAGTTTGCGCATCCGAAGGCGGTTGCTTTGCCATGATTGAACTCATCCAGTTTCCGTGGAGTCCGTTTTGCCTTGTGCAGCGGCGGATTTTGGAATTTTCCGGCCGGCCGTTCCGCATCACCAACCTTCCCCGCACCGGTGACCGTTCGCTCATCTGGAAGCTCACCAAGGAACGCTACTACGCCGTGCCCATCATCCGCGACGGCCGCAATGTGGTCTTCGAGACCGGCGACGCCACCCAGGACATTGCCAAATATCTCGACTGGAGACTTCGGCTCGACCTCTTCCCGGCGGAATTGGAGGGCCTGCAATCCATACTTTGGCGCTGTATCGAAAACGAGCTTGAGGGCATCGGCTTCAAATTGAACGACATATACTTCAAGGAGTTCGTGCGGGCGGACGACCAACTGCCGTTCATCCGGCACAAGGAGCGCAAGTTCGGCCGCGGCTGCATCGACCAGTGGCGGGCGCAGCAAAAAGAATTGCTCCGCCAGCTGGAAACCAG
>JBEGJD010000470.1:0-6739 GCA_041184765.1 Verrucomicrobiota bacterium
GCCGGCACCTACACCTGCGTCGTCACCAATTCCAACGGCAGCGTCACCAGCGACGTATCAACCGTCTCCTTCATCGCCGCCACCGCCGCCGACACCGGCCGACTGATCAACCTTTCGATCCGCTCGAAACTCGCGCCCGGAGAGCAGCTGACGATGGGCACCGTGCTCGGCGGCGCCGACACCACTGGAGCCAAGGCGCTGCTGGCGCGCGTCGCAGGCCCTTCGCTCGCGCAGTTTGGGGTCAACGAATTCGCGCCCGACCCCCGAATGTCACTCGTCAGAACTGGAAGTGTAATAGTTTCAGTAAACGACGATTGGGGCGACGGCACGGTTCCAGCGACGGCATTCAGTGAGGTAGGCGCATTCCCGTTCACCTCGGTCCGCTCGCGCGACGCAGCGATTTACCAGCCGGCACTTCTTGCTGGAGACTACACCGTTGAACTCGGCGATAAGGGCGGCAGCCCAGGGGATGTTATCGCAGAGCTCTACGACTCCACACCGGGGACTGCGTTCACAGGGACGACCCCACGACTAATCAACGTCTCAGTCAGGCAAAGTATATCCGAGACTGGTAAGCTAGTAGCTGGATTTGTCATAGGAGGAACGACGGCCCGGACGGTCCTCATTCGCGCCATCGGGCCTGGCCTCGCGGTCTTTGGCGTGCCAGAGACAATGCCTGACCCAGGACTGAAGCTCCTAAGTACAAATTCTACCTTAATCGGCGCGAACGATAATTGGGGTGGTACGGCTCAACTCACCGCCGCCAGCGCGGCGGTCGGCGCCTTCGCGGTGACCAATCCGTCATCGAACGACGCCATGTTGCTCATCACCCTTCCGGCGGGCGAGTACACCACCGAGGTAACCGGCAAAGGCGCGGGTGGCGCCACACTCGTCGAGGTGTACGAAGTGCCCTGAGACGGGAGGAAAAATAAAGGCGCCCACGAGCCGTGCGCCTCATGCGCTTTTTTGCGGCCATCCTCCGCGTCGCCCGCGACAAGGCGCAGCGCACGCAAGCAGCGGCCAAGGGAAAACCCGGAATACCCGGAAGCAATCGCCTCCGAAGCATCTGTGCCATCCGAGTGATCCGTGGTTAAATGGATGGGATCCGATCGGGTTGCCGCGAAGCATCCCGCCCAAAGGCGATTAGGCATTTTCCGGGGTTAGCACCCGGTTAGCAACCCCGGCTACAACGACTGCCATCAGATCGTCCTTTGGACCATCAGTGCCTTCGTCCCTTGGACCTTTAGTCACTCAATCCTTTCGCGCGTTTGGCGTATTTCGTGCTTCCCGAAACTCGCCCTTCAGCCGCTTAGAAAACCTCGTACACCTCGATCAGCGCCTCACCGGTCGTGTTGTTCACCCCGGATACCTTCACCGTGTAGCTGGCACCGGCCGTCAGGGTGACCAGCGCGGCGGCGTCGCGGCTGCCGCTCAAGAGTGGAAAGGCACCTACCCGCCCGAAGGTCGAAGAAAGCACCGAGCTCCAATTGTCGTTGCTGCCCAGCGAGCGCCCTCCGCCATCCAGCACCTCCAGCTGCGGATCAGCCAGAGCCCCCGCCACGCCAAAGCTCGCGAGCGTCGGTCCAACCGCCCGGATCAACACCTGTTTCGTGCCGGTACCGCCCACGACAAAGCCGGCAATCAAAACGTCAGCTCCCGTTCCCACCCAATGCCGCGCGGAAAGGTTAACCAACCGCGGCGAGGTCTCTGCCCCGAGGTCGTAAGCCTCGACCAGCACCGAGCCGGCGCCCGCACCCTTCACCTGAACCGTGAACGCACCCCCAATCGTCGGATTGAGTGCCGAATCCTTGGATCCAACGACGAACCCGAAAGCCCCGGCAGTCTGAAAAAGCGGTGCCAGCGTGGCGTTCCAATCGTCGTTGCTCGCCGCGGGCTGCGCGCCGCCGGTGTAGAGGTCCATCGACGGGTTCGGCAGGCCCGAAAGACCGAACTGGTTTAGCGCCGGACCCGCCGCCCGCACCAGCAGGCCCTTGGTCCCTTCAGCTACCACCGCACCCACGATCAACGTCTGGCCACCCTCCAGAGCCGTACGCACCGACAGGTTGGCCAAACGGTTCGTCGGGATCACCCGGACACTCGCGGCCGAACTGGTGACTTTCCCGGCCGAATTGGTCACTTCCACCGTGAAAAGCCCTCCGCTCGCCGAACCGTCGGCGGTCAGGCTGTAGGTCGACCCCGTCGCTCCTGGGATCGAGGATCCATCCTTGAACCACTGGTAGGTCGGGGCCGGGGTTCCCGAGGCAGTAACCGACAATTGGCTGGTCGCACCTTGCGTCAGAACACGAGAGGCCGGTGCGGCCACAATCACCGGAGCCGAAACCGCCGGCCGCACGGTAAGTGTCGCCACCGCGCTCAGCACCACTCCGCGGCTGTTGGTGACCGCCACCGAGTAGTCCCCGCTGTCCGAGACAGCGGACGAAGAAAACACGAGCGTGTCCGCCGTCGCACCGGAGATTGCGGATCCATTCTTTCGCCACTGGTACGTGAAGGGCCCCGTGGCGTAGGCGGTGACCGAGAGACTGGCTCGGGCCCCGACGTTCACTGTTTGCGTCTGTGGCTGGCGAGCCAAGGCCGGAGGACCATCGGCAGAGTAGTAGATTTGGCCACGATTCCCCACGACTACGATTCGCCCATTCCCCTCAATCCCGCCGCGAAGCGGCCCGGATCCATCCGCGCCAATTGTAGTACTGGACCAGGCTACTCCGTCCAGTGAAGTCGCTAAAGACGCCGCACTCGTCGCACTGGTGCTCGGAAAAGTCATCAGCGAAGAACCGGCGGCAAAGGGAGCAAGAGAGGGGTAGTATTCAAATGGCATGTATGTTCTAGCGACGCCCGTCCATCGCCCCAAAGAAGCGGAACTCCAAGAAACGCCCGCCGACAAATCGCTATATCGCCAATTTGAAATCACATACCAGCCCGAGTCCCTGCTAACTACCGCGGTCGCATCTGTATCCTTAATCCATGAGACTGCAGACGCGTCGGTATTTGAGTCCGACAACGAGGCATCAAACCAGTTAGCACCATCTCTGCTATAAATGGCCGTCCCAGAATCTCCCGCCGCCAAGAACTCCGTGCCACTCCAAGCGACTCCTCGAAGTGTCTTCTTGGAGATTAACTGCGTTACACCCCAGGTCTGCCCATCGGACGATGACCATATGATCCCCGAGTCTCCCACCGCTACGAAACGCCCTCCTCCGTAGGTTACGGAATTCAGCCGTTCGCTCCTGACCGTCGAAGCCGTCGACCACGCTAGTCCGTCCGAAGAGTAAAAAATCCCTGTGCTGTAAGACTGGGAGGAAAAACTCCAGCTACTGCCAACGGCAACGTACCGGCTCCCCCCAAAAGCCGCGGCGTACGCATACATTGTTGATGTCCCCGTCGAACTTTTCGTCCACTGCTTACCGTCAGAAGACACACAAGCCACAAACCCTCCTACGGCGACAAACTTGCCTCCCCCAAAACAAACGGCGTGGAGCGTTTCAGTACCCAGACCCGGGACAGTCGCCCTCGCCCACGATGCGGCTGGGTCCTCAACTCTAATTTGGAAGGTCTGCCGCGACTCTCCCCCGTAAATATCGAAGGCCCTGACGGTGGCGGAGTATGTTCCTCCCGTGGCCCATAGTTTCTGAACCGTTCCATCGGTCGAGTACACAGGCTTACCGTCCCCCAAATCCCATTGGTACAGCACAGCATTTCCGTCTGCATCACTGGCCTTTGCAGACAGATTAACCGGCACTCTCGCAAAGGCTGTTTCCGCAGCGGCCGCACTTTGTACGACTGGAGAACGGTTGGTGGGGTTATCTCCCAGAACAACGGCCACATCGATCCAATCGCCTTCCGTCGAGGATCCGATACGCAACGGCGTTATCCGAATCTTGTAACTCGGATCGTAGAACGAGTTCCCCAGCGTGAGCGTACTATCCTTCATGTCGCCCGCCGAGCCGGGGGTCATATCAAGTAGGTAGGTGCCCTTGGCCCCCAGCTTGGTGAAATTAGGCAGGCTGTTCCACCGAAGCTGAACTCCGCTAGCAGCTGCATCGGCGTATTCAGACAGATCGGTCGGGATAGCGAAGCGATACTCGACCCAATAATCATACGCGCTACCAGCAGCCACCTTTAAACCTACCGCCTTGGATCCGACCACGCCATCATGTCGGAACAACCGAAACTCACCGGAATTTTGGACCGAGATAAGATTGGCGTCCGTCACAAATCCGAGGGCTCTCTTTTTGGGAACCGAAAGATGGCGGTTGGTGAGAGGCTTCTCTGCGGAGCTTCCCATTGAGTCGAACACATCGCCGTACTCAATGTGAGAGCCGGAACCAATGGGAGAACTTGCCGTCGGCTTCCACGCATGGCCGTGCGAAAGCCCTAAATTGTGGCCGATTTCATGCGCGATCGTTTGGCTGTCCCAATACCCGTTCAGCCATATGCGCTTGCCAGAAAGATCCGCCTGCCCAGCCCAACCCGACGGCGTCACGTCAGAAACGTAGCTGCTCATCTTCGCAAACAAGACGATCACGTGATCGTACAAGTCAGGATTGTACTTACCCGAACCTCCGTTCGCCGCATCGTAGGACTTCGCCAGAGCGATTGCCTCGGCCATCAACTCCGAGTCAGTCGCCGAACTAGAATTGTAGTAAGCCCTTGTCTTCGCTGATCGAAGCGCTCCGGGCAAAGTGTTGCCCGCAAAATAAACCCGGTCGGCCGACATCTCGCGATAGTAGCGGTCAACTTCGCCCATGGACTTTAGGTATTCAGCATCGGACGCAATCAGTCCGGGCGCATCGCTGAAATCGATCCTTACGAAAAGGACGGAGCGCCGCTTGAACGGCGAGGGCAGCTGCGTCTCGGCGGCGCGGGTGCGGTCGGCCCATTCATCGAGTTCCTCTTTGGCCGCGAACACCCGTCGTTCCTCGCCGACGAGCACTTCAATTCCTTCCTCCACTGCACCGGCTGCAGAGTTGGCAACCACCTCGCCCGGGTCGGGCAAGCGATAGGGTTCGGCAGCCACCGCCACGATATCGTCGATCGCGATGCCGTGCACCGGCATGCGCTCCTGCGAAACCGACTGCACCCGCGCCCCGGCCAGAAACGCCCGCCAGCGGACCACACCGGTTGTCACAAAGCGCTCTGTTCCGCCCGTCTGCGGTCCGCACACCGCGATTACCTCCAACTGCCCGTGGGCGTCGACCGGAGTTTCCAACTGAGCGGCCACCGCTTCCGGCAGGGCCCGCCGCTGTGCGTACGTGAGGCGGCAAGCCAGCGCCGCCGCGGGATCGGCTGGGATGAGTTCCCGCAGCAGACCGCGCCTTTCGGTCGCGATGGCGAGCAGTTCCGCCTCGGTACGCTCACCGGGCTCGGCGAGTTCGCGCGTGCGCGCCGCGACATCCCCAGCGACCGCCGCGGCCGCGAAACGCGGCAAGCGAGGTAGAATGGCCTGGGCGGCAACAGGAGCTGTTTCCGGTGGAGCAGCGAGTAGAGCTGGTGGAATGACGGCGTCCGAGATCGCCGATGGACCCTCCGCCTCTCGAGTCGAATGAAGAAGCACCGCCGAAAGCGCCATGCCGGCCAACGCAACGGTCGCAGCGATTCGAGCGCGGCCCTTCATGGCGAAGGGCCCTCAAAACAGGCGGCACCAGCGGATCGAACGCTAGGGGCAAGGAGTGCGTGCGTCCGCGGAAGGAAATCCAGGTTTATGCTGCGCGCGGGAGCCGGCACGCTTTTGCGTATGTGTGGCGTATCGGCGGGGCAAGCGTGGAGTTGCTGTTAGTTGCTTTCCAACGTTCGAGCCGGGTCTCCGAATCCGCCGCACAGCAGCCTCCGGTTACACCGACCGCCCTGCGATCGTCAGTTGGTCTCTCGAGCTATCTCTGCGGCGCGACGAAACCAAGTCGGGCCCACGGAATGCCCGGCGCGACTCCGCCGGAATACCATCTCGGTTCAGGCGGAGGGCCAGCCCCTCGCCTCATGTGCGTCTTTGCGGCCATCCTCCGAGTTGGCCGCCAAAAGGCGCAGGACACGCAAGAACTGCAGCGGTCAGCGGAACACCCGGACGGCTACACCTGAAAACCGCGTTTTTCGGCACGCCTGCACCCGGTCACGCCAGCGTCGCATTCATCCGCGCCATCAGCGAAATCCGCGGTTCAACACCACTGCCTTCAGAACGACCTTCCTCCTTCGCCGGGCCTTCCTCCTTCGCCGGGCCTTCGGAGGACAAGTCGGAGGACAAGTCGGAGGAAAAGTCGGCGGTCACGGTTTCAGCATAGTCCGCGGCGGGCCTGCCCGCCGTGGCCTCGGCGTAGGTGGGCGGCCGCGGCTACACCAAGCCCCGCTGATCCGTGCACCTCCTGTTTATCCGTGGTTGAATGGATCGGATCCGAGCGCGTTGCCGCGAAGCATCCCGGCCGAAGGCGATTCGGTATTTTCCGGGGTTGGCAACCCCGGCTACATCGACCGCCATCCGATCGCCCACCGTCCCTTAGTCCCTTGGTCCCTTAGTCCCTTGGTCTCTTCGTCCCTTATCCGCCCACCCGGAAGCTGGCGCTGACTTGGAACACGGCGCTGACGATCGCAAAGGCGATGAAGCCGACGAAGACGAAGACGCCCATGAGCACGCCGCTCGCGATGACCTTGGTGAAGAGGTTCAGCTGCGCCGAAATCTGCCGCTGATAAGCGGAGGCGATCTGCTTCAGGCTAGGCACGACGTTACCGGTGT
>JBEGJD010000471.1:0-3245 GCA_041184765.1 Verrucomicrobiota bacterium
TGGTCGAGGCCGGCGACAGGCTGACGGCCATGATCCTGCGCCAGGCCGCGACCGAGATCGAGGCCGGCCGCAAGTACGCGTCCAAGTGCATCGCGACGTGGATGGCGTCCAACGACCAGATCCGGGAGGCCGGGCTCGTGCCGCGCTACACCGTCTGCCCGTGGGACGCGGATGGGAAGTGACATCGAGATACACCGGGCTACCCGGAGAAGGCGGAATCGAATGGACAGGCTGAACTACATCATCGGCGAGTTGCGGCGGATCCTCGCCGAGACGGACTCCTCTTCCCAGGGCGACGCGCGCGGGGGATCACCCGCCCCCGCGCCGTCGCCTGGGGATTGGATCAAGGGCAAGGTCACGTTCTGGCGGGTTGAGCAGCTCGAAGGCGCGCGCGGACCCTACACGAAGGCGACCATCGGTATCCAGGGCCGGGAGGGCTTCATGAGCACCTTTGACGAGGCTGTGATCATGAAGGTCGATCCGCTCCAGAAGGGCGACCTGGTCGAGTTCCAGACCAAGCCGAGCAAGTGCGGCAAGTACACCAACATCGCGGCGCTGCGCGCCGTGTAGCGATCTTTCGTGCCTGCGAACGCCGTGCGGATGTTCCGTGCGGCGTTCGCTTTTTTACGGCGGGCAATCCCGCAGAAAGCGAGTGCACGGATGGCACAGGACAAGCCGAGGCCGAACACCGGGTTCGAGGTCGAGACGATCCCCCAGGACATGGTCGACGCCGACCGCTGGGTGAACTGGATAGCAGTCAACAGGGACGGCAAGTGGACGAAGGTACCGATCCAGCCGAGCGGGAAGCCGGCGAAGTCGAACGACCCGGCGACCTGGAGCACCTTCTGGGAATGCGTCGAGGCCGCGAAGGGCGCCGACATGGGCATCGGGTTCATGCTCGGGGACGGCTGGGTCGGCGTCGACTTCGACCGGCTCGACCTCGACACCGAGCTCGCGGGCTGGGTGAATGGGTGGCTGGAGCGCCACCCTTCGGTGTACTACGAGACGAGCCCGAGCAAGACGGGCGGCCATGCGATCGTGCGAGGCGCGAAGCCGGCATGGGCGGCCAACCGGAAGGGCAACGTCGAGCTGTACGACAGCGTCCGTTTCCTGTGCGTCACGGGATGGGCGCACCGGCAGTACCAGGCCAAGATCGACGTCGAGGAGGCCGCAATCTACGACGTCGCCTCACGGTGGCTTGAGGAGGACGCTAGGACGCCCGCCAAGGCGTCCGGGCCGTCCAACCCCCCATCGGGAGGGGGAGACGCGTCGGCGGCCGATTGGGCGCTCTGCGTCGATCTGGCGGCCCGTGGATTCAGGGCCGAGGAGATCGAGGGGCGGCTGCGCGAGAAGATGGCGCGGGAGGGGCGCGAGGAGAAGGCGGCGCGGCACGACTACATTCCCCGCACGGTGCGCAAGGCGCTTGCCGAGGGCGGCGCAGACGCCGAGGGAGAGCAGCCGCTCGAAACGGCCGACATGGCCGAGCTGTTGGCCGCGCATCCGGTGCAGACCCCGTACCTGGTGCACGGGCTGCTGAGGCGCGGGGAGATCATGGGGATCGTCGCGCCCCCGAAGGCCCGGAAGTCGTTTCTGGTGTCGGACCTTGCGCTGTCATGCGCGACGGGGACGGAGTGGCATGGCCATTTCGGCGTTGAGAAGGGCCGGGTTCTGCTGATCGACAACGAGCTGACCGACAACGAGCTGGCCGTGCGGTCCAGGGCGATCATGGGCACCAGGGGAATCACCGCCGACGACGTTCGCGGCGCGCTGTACACCCGCACGCTGCGTAACTCCGACCGTGGCGTGGATTCGATCATCCGCAGCCTGGAGAAGTCGCCCCCGTTCGACCTCATCATCTTCGACGCGCTGTACATGTTCCTCGAAAAGGGCATGGACGAGAACAGCAACGCCGACATGACCTGCCTGCTGCGGAAGTTCCGCCGGCTGGCGGCCCGTACGGGATGCTGCGTGGCGCTCGTCCACCACACGGCGAAGGGCAGCCAGGCGAACAAGGATCCGATCGACGCGGGCAGCGGGGCCGGCGCGTTCGGCCGGGCGCTCGACACGCTCGTGACGCTGTACAGGCACGAGGAAGACGACTACTTCGTGGCGCACTACAGGCAGCGTTCAAGCGCGCCAAGGCCGCCGCTCGGGCTGCACTGGCGCTATCCGTGCTTCACGGACGCGCTGCACCTCGACCTCGACGCGATCTATGTTCCCGGCAAGCGCAAAGTCGAAGACTGAGCGCGCGGAAAATCCTTCTCCATCCGACACAATCAGGTATGCTCTTGGCGGCGCGCTCAAGGCGACGCCTGAGAGCATACCTGAAGTGTCAAGAGGCTGCAATACCCCCCCTAACGGAGATAGAACCGTGGGAAAGATGAGCAGGACAAAGGGCGCGGTCGGCGAGCGCGAGCTCTCGGAGATCCTCAACCGCAAAGGCATTTTGTGCCACCGTACCGCGCAGAGGCGCGGCGACCACGGCGGGGCGCCGGATATCGAAGGCGCGGCGCTCCCGATTCACCTTGAGGTGAAGCGCCAGGAGCGGATGCGCCTGTACGAGTGGATCGAACAGGCCAAGCGCGACGCCAAGGGGATGCCGTCTGCGGTCGTGCACCGTAGCAACGGCAGTGAGTGGCTGGTCACGATGCGCCTGGACGAATGGATCGAGGACTCGAACGCGTGCAGCATCGCCAGGGCGCATCGCAAGCGTCTGCTGGATGACATCGCTGATGCGACCCTTTGAGCACCGACCACCGTTCTCGCGCCAGATGCAGAAGCCTGGGCGTCTGTGCGGCAACAGATGGACCGTGCTCCGCAACAGGCACATGAGGTGCAATCCCCAGTGCGCGCACTGCGGCCGGCCGGGCGAGGAGGTGCACCACGTCGTGCCGCGTCAGGTCGCGCCAGAACGCACGTTAGACCCTCATAATCTGCGCACGTTGTGCCGCGAATGCCACCACGCACTGCATAACGGCCGGATTTAGCGTGCGCAGAAAAACCGCGTTATTGGCCTAAAAACGAGGGTGCCGGGGGGGGTAAAAAACCGCGTTTTTAGAGCCCTATGGTGCCCGTCCGCAACTCGCAAAAATTCACCGACCCCATAATGCCACTATGAACGGCGACCAAACGGGGATTCGCGACCGCGTCGAGGGGTACGTCGCCGACGTCGAGGCCGGGCGCGTGGTGGCCGGCCGGTGGATCTACGCGGCCATGCGCCGGTGGCGCTCGGACATGGAGCGCGC
>JBEGJD010000472.1:0-3377 GCA_041184765.1 Verrucomicrobiota bacterium
GGCCCGGACTCGAACACCAGCGGCCCGGCCGCGGAGGGGATTTCAACCCGATGCAGCCGGTAGGGCTCGCGCTGGTAATCCTGCCGGTCGTCGCGGAGTCCGTCCGGCGTGTGGACCACGAGCCGGGACCACGTGAACGCGGTCTCCAGCGCGACGGGGATCACCGCGCCGTTGACGACGGGACGGAACCGGTAAGTCCAGAGCTTCACGGTCCAAGCAACCGCGGCTTCAAGTGTCGGACGTGTTTTCGTCCTCGATCAGCCGCGTCGCGAGGAAACCGGCGGGGGCGATGAGCAGCGTGAGGAACAGGACGAGGATGAAGTTATCCAGCACGCTCGCGGAAACGGGTGCCGGCGGCAGCCGCAGGGAGCGGGCGAGCCAGGCGAGGGCAAGGGCGCCGCACCCGTAGCGCAGGGTCGCGAGGTAGGCGCGGTTGCGCTGCTGGAGCTGGTACTCGTCGATGTCCTGCTCGGGCGCGTGGGCGATGAAGCTGAGGTCGGAAAGGAACACGACGATCGCCGCGACCACACCGGTGAGCAGGCAGACGCCGGAGGCCACGAGCACGGCCGGCTGCCCCTCGGTGAGAAAGAATTTCAGCGCGAACCAGCCCCACCGGCCGGTGAGCGCGAGGCGGAACAGGCTCCGCACCCTCTGCGGAGACAGCTTCATGTAAGCGGAAGAACGAGTGGGCTTCATTGGGTGAAATCAGACGCGGTCCGCGCGGCCCAGGCCGTAGCCGAGGAGGCCGGCGGCGACTGCGAGGTGCAGGATCAGCCAGACCCGCTGCCAGCGCGGCCGCTGGCCCCAGGGCTGGTCGGGATTGAACGGGTCGAAGATCAACCCGATGCCGGCGGAGCCGGCGGCGCCGACCGGGTCGTCGCGCAGCAGCGCCTGGTACGCGGCGAGCGCGAGGAAAAGTCCGTAGGCTATCCGATAGAACCAGCGGAGACCGGGGAGGGAGGTTCGCATAGGAAAAGGCGGAAGTGGAATCTACACGGTTCGTGCCTCAGCCCCGCCGGAAGCGGCGCCACAGGTAGGTCACGAGTGTCACCGCGGTGGTGGTGAAATAGACGGCGAAGCGGTCAACGGGTGGGGCCGCATCCTCTGCCGCCAGCATTTCCCAGCAGGGAGCGCCGATCGCGAAGACCTGTAGCCCGACGAACCCCGACCAGAGCTGGTCCGAGATCTCGACCTCGTCCGCGCGGCGGATCGACACTACGGTGAGGGTCCCAGCTGCCACGGCGATAAGACCGACTCCGATCCAGACCACCGCGGGCGGCAGCGCCGGCAACCGGCCGTCTCCCGCGCTGCTGAGGCCGAGGCCGAGCAGGAAGCCGAGCAGCACCATCAGCACGAACAGGGTGCCGCGGCGGCGTTCCTGGGCGCGGAGCTTGCGCTCGCCGCTGGCGGGCGCGGTCGGGGAGGACACAGGGTTCATCGGGCGGGCGGAGTGGTGTCGTTGAAAATTTCCTCGATCGGCCGGTCGAACAGCCGGGCGATGCGGAAGGCGAGGGTGAGCGACGGGTCGTGTTTCCCCGTCTCGATCGCGTTCACCGCCTGGCGTGAAACCTCGAGGTGCCCCGCCAACTCGGCTTGGCTCCAATTGCGCTCGGCGCGGAGGACTTTAAGGCGGTTCTGCATGCGGTGCCGGGAAGACATAAATGCCTGACACAATGTCAAGTATACCTGACTATTTTTCCGCCAAGGAATTCCTCTCCTCCGGGAGAAAAATCAGAACCGCCCGTTGATGCCCGCCGTGACCGTGGTGCCGCCGAACAGCTTGAACTGCATGCGATCGGGCACGCCGCGGTAGGCGCTTTGCGGGGAATTGGTGAGGTTGTTCACGTCGATCGAGAACGTGACCGACGGGCGGAATTGGTAGCCGACTCCGGCGTTGATGACGGTGCGCGGCGAAAGATAGCGGCTGCGGGCGGGCTGACCCTCGGTGAACTCGGTGATGGATTCCCCGGTGTAGTTCACGATCACGCGCGACGAGAATCCGTGGTGCCGCCAGAAGACGCTGACGTTGCCGACGCGCGGGACAAAGCCCTCGACGTCGCGTCCCTCGCGTCGGCCGCGGCCGCCGTAGTCGCCGTGGGCGTCGATCGCCGTGAGGTTGATGCTGGTGCCGAGACCTTTCAGCAGACCCGGCAGCGAGGTGAATTGCTGCTGGTAGCTGATTTCCCATCCCTGGACGTACGCGGTACCGGCGTTGGCGCTGCTCAGGCGGGTGAACCCGCCGTATTCGCCGTCGTAGCCGTTGTCGCGCCCGGTGCCGATCGTGCCGGAGGAAATCCCGCTCACGATGAAGTCGCGGATGGTCTTGTGAAACCAGCCGACCGTGAGGTTGCCGGCGGGCTCAAAGTAATACTCCAGCGAGGCGTCCCAATTCCGCGCGCTTTGCGGCAGCAGCGAGGGGTTGTTCACCGTCAACGTTTGCGCGGTCTCGTTGACCGTCTCGTTCGGCAGAAGGCTGTTGAGCCCCGGCCGGCCGAAACTGGTCGACCAGCTGAGCCGGGCCTTCCAGTTCGCCGTAAGATCATGGGTGAGGTGGATGCTCGGCAGTGCTTTCTGATAGCCACCGCGCAATTCGCGACGGGTGCCGGCGTAGTCCCGCAGCGCGGACCCGATCGGATCAGCAGCCTGTTGCGCCGTCGTGCTGGGGATGCGGGCCCGCACCCAGCCCCAGCTGTTGTCGGCAGTGTCCTCGAATCGCACGCCAGCGAGGATGCCGGTGTCGCGATAGCGGCCTTGTCCCATGACGTACCCGGCGTGGACCGTCTCGGTGATGCGGCGGGTGCCGGTGAAGCGCTGTGTCTGGCCCCAGTAGGAGTCCTCGCGCCAGAGCGACGGGTCGATCGGGTTGCGGTCGTGGAAGAACTGAGACGCGTACCAGAAGGGTGTGACGAGCCCGGTCTTGTAGCTGTTGAGACTGCGGATCGACGAATCCGAGGGGAGGGTGGTGCCGAGAAACGTCCAGCGGCGGTTGCGGTTGAAATCGTGCGCGAACTGCTCGCGCCAGTGGTAGCCGGCCTTCAGGAAAGTACGAATTTGCGGGAAGTCGTACTTCAGGTTGGCGCGCGCCTCGCGGACCTCGTGGTCGTTGTCGACGTTGTTGTTCTGGAAGAAGCCGTTGAGGCGGTAGCTATCGGGTCGGGTGATATCGGCGCCGGCGGTCTGGATGAGGCGCGGGTAGAGGTCTGACTGCGTGCGGTCGAGGATCCAGCCGATGTTGGTGACGCGCATGGTGAACTGGCCGCCGTCGTTGCCGAAGCCGTTGTTGATGTGGGTGCGGCTGTGCATCACGCCCCAGTCGGCGCGCAGACGGCCGAGGTCGTGCTCAAAGCCGAGGTCACCGGTGCGGGTGCGTAGGAAAT
>JBEGJD010000473.1:0-6135 GCA_041184765.1 Verrucomicrobiota bacterium
CGGTAACCGTACGACCGGCCCGCGCGGTTGATCCCCTTAATCCGTGTTCATCCGTGTCTGTCTGAGGTTGCCCGGCTTTTCCCGCTCAGGCCTTGAGCTGCTTGAGGATCTGCTCGGTGACGGCCTGGACGATCGCCTCGATCTGCGGATCGGGTGCGGAGGAGGCGGACTCGGCGGGGGTGGACGGCGTGGCGCAGACGACGCCGGGGCGGAAATCGGCGCTATCGCAAAGCTCGCACTCCTTGAGACCGGCGCGGGGGTCGGGCATCCCCAGTTTCTGGCGCAGGTTGATCAGCTCCCTGGCCTGGCCTCCGGTGAAACGGTGCAGGCCGCCGCCGAGGCCGGCCGCGATCCACACGGTGCGGCAATAGGAGTCGATGTTCTCCATCTTCCAGTAGGCGTCCTCCACGTCTTTGCCCCAGACTATCACGCCGTGGTTCTGCATGAGCACGGCTTGGTGGTCCTTGCCAACCTCGCCGACCTCGTCGGAGTTGGCCTGGGTGCCGGGGGTCTTATACTCGGCGACGCCAATCTTCCCCAGGAAAACCTCCGCCTCGGGGATGAGGCAGGAGGGGATATCGACGTTGGCGATGGCGAAGGCGGTGGC
The DNA here is from genome assembly GCA_041184765.1 of Verrucomicrobiota bacterium. GTDB lineage: Bacteria > Verrucomicrobiota > Verrucomicrobiia > Opitutales > Opitutaceae > ER46. Next base: position 608 of record JBEGJD010000473.1, read on the forward strand.
GTGGGGCGGGTGCGCGTGCACGCAGGCCTTGGCCGCAGGCTGGCGCTTCATGATACCAAAGTGGGTCTTGGCTTCGCTGGTGCGCACGCGGGTGCCGGCGAGTTGGTTACCGTCCAAGTCCACTAGGCACATGTCCTCGGGCTTCATGAAGCCCTTGCAGATGAGCGTGGGCGTGCAGAGGGCGAGATTGTCGCCGACGCGGATGGTGATGTTGCCGCCGTTGCCGTCGGTGTACTCACGCTGCCAGAGCCGGCGGCCCATTTCGCAGATGCGCTCCTTCAGGGTGTGGATCGCGGGCGAGTTGAAGAACTTCTCGATCTCGGCGGGCGTCTTCGGGTCGGAACCGGGCGTCCAGCGGAACTCGTAATCAGGGATCGACGGTCCCGCCGCCTTCTTCGCCGGCGCCGCGGGCTTGGCGGCCCCCGTGCCCTTGAACGCCGGCTGTAGGCTGCCGCCGCCGAGCACGTCGCGCGCGGAGGGCGTCAGGATGGAACCGGCCGGGGGCTGCTCGCCTTTGCGGAGCAATTCCTCGGCTTCACGGGCGGTGATGACTTTCGGCATGGAGAATCAGGATGATCGGATCACTTGGCCGCGGCCGGACCGGTCGGCGGCTGGTAGAAGAAGGTGTCGATGAGGCACGCGTTGAACGCGTCCACCGGCGTGGGGTTCTCGAACGGCGCGGTGGCCTCGGCACCCTCGGTGAAGCCGATCACGTGCCCCTCCCCCGCCCCAAGGTTGTCGTAAACCACGAGGCTGCTGCCCTTCGCGAGCGGGGTCGCGCCGGCGCCGGCGAACTGCTCGCGGCCGAACGGCTGCACGAGGAGGAACCGCCCGCCTTTGTAGGCGGGGTCCTGCCGCGAGAGGGTGATCCGGCCGATGACGTGTCCGAGGCGCATGGGTTAGCGGCCGGCGGCGACGTCCTCGTCGTCGATCACGCCGACGACGATGTTGCGGAGCGGCGAACGCGGGTCCTTCACGTGGTTGCGGGTGTGGGAACCGTCGGTGGAGATCAGCACGCGCTGGTGGCGGCCGGCGCCGTGCGGGTCGATCGCGAGGATGGGCAGGCCCTCCTCGCCGCCGCGCTCGTCGAGCGGCTGGCAGATGACCGAGCGATGGCCCGCCAAACTGGGGTGGCAGACCGTCGTGACGATCACTCCGTCGACGCGCGCGATGATCATGGCCGCCTCAGTAGATCCGGAGGTTGTCCACCATCACGCAGCGGCGCGTGCGGGTGAAGGTCGAGGGCGTCGTGATGCCCTCGCCGGTCGTGGTGGCGATCGAGTAACTGAGGTAGCCCTCACCACCGAGGCCGAGGCCGGCGACGCTCGGGCCGTTCTTCACGAACAGCGTCGTATCGAGCGCCCGCGCCATCAGCGTCATGTGGTCGACGTTGAGCGAGTGGATGATCGCGGAGTGCTTGTAGCCGTGCTCGGACTTCCGCGCGAACTCGATGCCCTGCTCGATGCTCTTCACGCGCACGACGGGCAGCATGGGCATCATCTGCTCCTCCATGACGAAGGCGTGGTCGACGTCGGTCTCTGCGAACAGCATCGGCGTGCTGGCCGGCACGGAGGCGCCTGCGTGCTGCGCGAGCACGGCGGCGTCGGCGCCGACGAGCTTGCGGTTGACGGCCGCGTGCGAGCAGCCGCCGGCATCCTTGGAGAACGTGAATGCGGCGGTGGTGAGCTTCTCAAGCTGCGCGCCGTTGAGTTGCGCGGCGCCAGCGGCGCGCAGGCCGTCGAGGAACTTGTCGAAGTGTTGCTCAAGCACGAACACCTGCTTCTCGCCGATGCAGAGGAGATTGTTGTCGTAGGCGCCGCCCTGGATGATGTCGCGCGCGGCTTTCTTCAGGCAGCCGGTGCCGTCTACAAGCACGGGCGGGTTGCCCGGACCGGCGCAGATGGCGCGCTTGCCGGATTTCATGGCGGCGGCGACGACCGCCGGGCCGCCGGTGACGCAGAGCAGCCGGATGTGCTCGTCCTTCGTGAGCGCGGAGAAGGTGTCCAGTGTCGGCTTCTCGACCGTGCAGACGAGGTTCTCGATGCCGAGCGCGGCGTGGATCGCCTCGTTGTAGGCGCGCACCGCGAGCGCGGCCGAACGCGCGCCGCCCGGGTGCGGGTTGAAGACGACCGCGTTGCCGGCGGCGACGATGTTGATGATGTTGCCGCTCAGCGTCGGCACCGAGTGCGTGACGGGCAGGATCGCGCCGATGACGCCGAAGGGCGTGTATTCCTCGAGCGTGATGCCGTGGTCGCCGCTCATGCCGTACGGCTTGATCCACTCCACCCCGGGAACGAGCTTAACGATCTGGAGCTTCTCGATCTTGTGCTCGAGGCGGCCGATCTTCGTCTCCTCGAACTCGAACTTGCCCCACTCCGCGGCGCGGTCGCCGGAGAGCGTCTTCACGATCTCGACCACCTTGGCGCGGCCGGCGATGCCCTTGGTCTTGAGCTGCTCGAAGGCGTCCTGCGCAGCCGCGCAGGCCTCGGCGACGTCCTCGAACACGCCGAAGCGCGGGCCGCCGCGACGGATCGCGGGGGCGGCGGACGCGGCCGCCGCGGCGTTGGCGGGCGACGGCGCGGGGGAGGTCACCGGCGAGCGGCCGAGGCTGCGCATGACGTCCTCGACGATCGAGCGCAGGGCCTGTTCATCCAGCTTCAAGGGGGAACTCATGACGGAGGCGAAAGGGTGGCGGCGGGCGGTTCAGGGCGGCCGGCTCAGGACTGGGCGGGATAGACGCGGCGGTTGAGCACCTCGACGGTGTCGACGATGCCGACCACGACGGCGTCGACCGGGAGGGTCTTCATGCCGCTGGCCTGCCGGGCCGAGCTGCCTTGGCAGAACAGCACCACCTCATCGAGGCCGGCGCCGAGGGCGTCGACCGCGACAATGGTGTTGGCCCCGGCGCGGAACTGCGCGGGGTTGGACTCGTCGACCAGCAGCGGCCGGAGCATGACGAGTTTACGGCCCTTCATGGCCTCGTCCTTCTTGGTCGAGACCACGGAGCCGATGACGCGCGCGAGAAACATGGCGGGGAAAGATTGCGGCGCAGCCGGCGACCCGGGGCGGGCCGGGACGACGCCGCGACGGGCGAACGCGCCTTATTTCTTCGCGGCGGCCTTGGGGAGAACGATGGCGACGTCGTCGTGCGGGCGCGGGATGACCTGCACGCTGACGACCTCGCCCACGGTGCGGGCGGCCTGGGCGCCGGCGTCGGTCGCGGCCTTCACGGCGGCGACGTCGCCGATCACGACGGCGGTGACGAGGGCGTTGCCGACCTGCTTCATCGGGCCGGCCAGCGTGACGTTGGCGGACTTGAGCATGGCGTCGACGCCAGTGACGAGCGCGGTGAGGCCGCGCGTTTCGAGGAGACCAATCGCTTTGGAGGACATGACTTGTGGTTGGGAACTGAGGTTGCGGTTGAAAAAATTCAGCGGCCCGCCTGCAGGCAGCGCACGGTCTCGCGCGCGACGACGAGTTCCTCGTTGGCGGGGATGACGAGGATCTTGGCGCGCGAACCGGCGGCGGAGATCTCGCCCTCGGCACCGCGAAGCGCCTCGTTGCGGACGGGGTCGAGCGCGATGCCGAGCTCGCCGAGGTTGGCGCAGATGGCGGCGCGCAGGTCGGGGTTGTTCTCGCCGATGCCGGCGGTGAACACGAGGGCGTCGCAACCGCCGAGCTCGACGAGCATCGCGCCGATCCAGTGGCGGGCGGAGTGGATGAAGACCTCCACAGCGAGCCGCGCGCGGGCGTCGCCGCGGGCGGCGGCGGCCTTCACATCACGCATGTCGTTGCCGGCGCCGGAAAGTCCGAGGAGCCCCGCCTCCTTGGTCATCTGCCGCTCCACCTCGGCGAGCGGGAGATTGAGGGTCTTCATCACGAACGGCACCGCGGCGGAATCGAGATCGCCCACGCGGTTATTCTGCGGGAGCCCGGACTGCGGGCTGAGACCCATGCTGGTGCCGACCGCGACACCGTCGCGAATACCGGTGACGGAGCTGCTACCGCCAAAATGGCAGGAGATCACGCGCAACGGCCGGGTACCGGCCGGCAAGGGCGTGGGACCCGCCTGATAGAGGCTCCGCACGCGTTCCGCGATGTCCTCGCGCCCGAGCAATTCAGCGGAGCGTTCGGCGACGAACTTGTGGCTCGCCCCGTGGAAACCGTAGCGGCGCACGCCGGCATCGTGCCAGGCAGGCGGCACGGCGTAGCGGGTGGCGGCCTCCGGCATCCATTGGTAAAATGCCGTCTCGAAGAGCGCCACGCGGGGCACGGTCGGGAGCTTTTCGCGGAAACGCTGGATGCCCAGCGCGTACGGCGGGTTGTGCGCCGGCGCGATCTCGCGGAAACCATCCAGCGCCTGGATCACGCGATCGTCGGCGGGCACGCAGCCCGTGACGCCGCGCCCGAGGACGGTCTTGAAACCGACCCCGTGCAGGTCCTCCGCGGAGCGCACGTGCCCGCCGGCCCGCAGCTCGGCGAGACAGTCGTCGATCGCCTTGCTGTAATCCGTGACACGCTCGTAGCCGCCCTTCGCGACCAACGCCGCGTTTCCGGCCCCGTCGAAACGGAAGAGCCGGAACTTGAACGAGGTCGAGCCGAGGTTGGCGACGAGGATGTTCACAGGACGGGAAGAGCCGCGCGACGCCGGGAACCGCTGAACGGAACGCGGCGCGCGGACAGCGGGAAATCAGGCCGGGCCCTGCTGCAGCCAGCGGCCGAGACCGCCGAGCTCCTCGTGCGGGCGCGGGATGACTTGGACGGCGACGACCTCGCCGACCTTCGACGCGGCCTCGGCGCCGGCGTCGATGGCGGCCTTCACGGCGGCGACGTCGCCGCGGAAGAACCCGCACACGTAGCCGCTGCCGACCGCCTCGTAGCCCGTCATCGTGACGCTGGCGGCCTTGAGGGCCGAGTCAGCGGCCTCGAGGAGCGCGCAGAATCCCTTGGTTTCAATCAGACCGACTGCTTCCTGAGCCATGGTAGTGAAAAATTGAGTTTAGGTTGGAGGAGGGTCGCGCGGCTCAGACGCCGATCGACTTCACGAGCTCGCCGTGCGGGCGGGCGATGATGTGGGAGCAGATGAGCTCCCCGACGCGCTTGGCTGCCTCGGCGCCGGCCTCGACGGCCGCCTTCACGGAGCCGACATCGCCCTTCACGATCACGGTGACGAAGCCGCCGCCGATCTGCACCTGGCGGACGAGCGTCACGTTGGCGGCCTTAACCATGGCGTCGCTGGCCTCGACGCTACCGACGTAGCCGCGGGTTTCTACCATTCCGATCGAATCATTCATTGTTGGGTCCTGGTTTAGATAAGTACGGGTTGCAAAAGATGGGGCGCCTTCACTTCACGAGCTCGACGGGAGTGTCGGGCTCGAGCGCGCAGGCGTTGCCCTCGTCGGTGTCAATGTGCACCTCGAGCTTGAAGTCGGCGTGCACGCGGACGAGGAGGCGGTCGAAGGTGGTGGCGCAGGGCCCGCCGACGCGGAGCTTCATGAAATCGCCGGCCTTCACGCCGTAGAATGCGG
>JBEGJD010000474.1:0-2613 GCA_041184765.1 Verrucomicrobiota bacterium
GGCCGCACCCGCACCCGCGGCCGCTCCCGCCGGCCGCGTGAAAATCTCTCCCCTCGCCCGCAAACTCGCCGCCGAAAAAGGCATTGACCCCGCCGGTGTCGCCGGTTCGGGGCCGGGCGGACGCATCGTCCGCGCCGACGTGCTGGCCGCAGCCTCTTCACCGCGCGCCGCCGCTCCGGCCGCCGTCAACCGCTCCGGTCCCGTGCAGGAGGAGCGCACCATCGCCGTTTCCAGCATGCGCGAGGCGATCGCACGCCGCTTGGTCGAGTCGAAGACCCAGCTGCCGCACTTTTATCTGGAGATCGAGATCGACGCCGCGCCGCTCCTCGCGATCCGCGAGCAGCTCAACCGCGGTCTCGAAACCGCCGGGGTGAAGCTCTCGGTGAACGACTTCGTGCTCAAGGCCGCCGCCGAAGCGCTGCGCCACGTGCCGCAGGTCAACGCCTCCTGGCTCGGCGATTCCATCCGCTACCACGGCGCCGCCCACGTGTCGTTCGCGGTCGCGATCGAGGACGGCCTCATCACGCCGGTCGTGCGCGACGCGCACCTGAAGGACGTCTTTCAGATCAGCACCGAGGCCAAGGCTCTTGGCAAACGCGCCAAAGAGAAGAAGCTGAAGCCCGACGAGTTCACCGGCGGCACCTTCTGCGTCTCCAACCTCGGCATGATGGGCATCCCGCGTTTCTCCGCCATCATCAATCCGCCCAACGCCGCCATCCTCGCCGTCGGCACGATCGTGAAGAAGCCGGTCGTGCGCGAGGAAGCGATCGCCATCGGGCAGACGATGACCCTCACCCTCTCCTGCGATCATCGCGTGGTCGACGGCGCCGTCGGCGCCTCCTACCTCAACGCGCTGAAGTCCCTCCTCGAGTCCCCCGCCCTGCTGCTCGTCTGAGCCGCGGACGGCCCTCGCCCGTAGAGCGCGCGCGGCCGGACTGACGCTTCAACGGCGTCGGCGCCACGCGGGCGTTTTTCCCGGCCGGTCTCCGGTGGAGACTTGGATTCAGCGCAGCAGATTCAACGCGAGGGTCGTCACCAAAGCGTTGGTGAAGTCGATCAGGAACGCGCCGACGATCGGGACGATCAGGAAGGCCCGCGGCGCGGGACCGAATCGCGCGGTGAGTTCGCGCATGCTGGCCAGGGCGTTTGACGTCGCGCCGAGCCCGAATCCGACCAGACCCGCGGTCATCACCGCCGCTTCGTGATCCCGGCCCATCAGCCGGAAGACCACCCAGCGCGCCGCAGCCACCATGAGGACCGTCTGCACGGCGAGGAGCACGACGAGCGGCAACGCCGCCCGGCTGAGCTGCACCAGTTGCAGATTCACCATCACGACCGCCAGGAGCCACGTCAGCGCCACCGCGCCGAGCGCGTCGGTGCAATCGGTGCGCAGCCAGCGTCCGCCGAGGGAGTCGTGCATGGAACGCGTGATCGCCGCGACGACCAGCGCGCCCATGTAGACGGGGAAGGTCAACCCGCGCGCCTGCAGCAGCCCGCTCAGGAACGCACCGGCCTTCATGCATAACAGGAGGATCGCGAGATGCAGCAGCACCGGCCGGCGCATTGCGACCAGCCGAAGCACGAGCGCGATGAAGCCGGGACGCGGCCCGGCGGGATCCGCGCTGTCAACCGCCCTGGCATCGTCTCGCACTGGATCGCCATGCCGCGGGATCAGACGACCGCCCAGGATTCCGGCGATGATTCCACCGGCGATCACGCCGTAGGCCGCGGCAGCGACGCCGATCACCGGCGCGCCGGCGAGACCGGCCTTCGTGAACTCGGGGGCGAATCCCGCGACCGTGCCGAACCCGCCCATCAGCGAGGTCGTGCCCGCCAGCACGCCGAGCAGCGGGTTTTCACCCAAGGCCCGCGCCAGCCCGGCACCCACGACCGCCTGCAAAACGGAAAGCACCGACGCCAACGCAAAGAAGAGCAGCAGAGGGCGGCCGCCCTGACGCGCCAGCGCGAGGCTGGCATTGAGCCCCATGCAGGTGAAGAAAAGAATCAGGAGCGGTCGCTCCACACCCGTCGCCCGCGGCTCCGAGAGGTCCCACTGGGGAAGCACGGGCCAAAGCCACGCGAGGTTTTTGGTTTCACCCGAGAGCCGGACGAGTCCCGGCCGAATTTCACCGACGACGAGCAACGCCACGGCGACGAGCAAGCCTCCGAGTATAGCGGCGGGGATGTGGAACCGGCGCAGTCCCGTGAAGCGTTGGTTCAGCGCCTCGCCCAGCAGCACCACCGGCACCGCGAGGAAGAGGAGCGCGAAAGGTCCGACCGAAAGCAGCGGCGAGACCCCCGCGTTGTTCATCGGCCCGGATGAAAACTAGGCCTTGGCCTCGACGGGAGCAGGCTCCAGCCGGGGCGCGAGCAGGTGGATCACCAGCAACGCTACCAGGTAGGCGGAGGCGGCGATAATCCAGAGGACGTCATACTTGCCGGTCCGCTGGAGGACCTCGCCGACCACCAGCGCGAGCACCATACCGCCGACGGCGCCGGACATGCCGCCGATGCCGACGACGGAACCGACGGCTTTGCGCGGGAACATGTCGGACGTGAGCGTGAATATGTTGGCGGACCAGCCTTGGTGCGCGGCGGCGGCGAGTCCCACCA
>JBEGJD010000475.1:0-11722 GCA_041184765.1 Verrucomicrobiota bacterium
TCCCTCGTGGCCGAGGCCGAAATCGTGGGCGTCGATATCCGCTCGACGCAAGCTGGAGCCTTGGTCGCCCTGAAGGTAGGCATGCTGGAATCCGTGAAGGCGGGGCAGGTGATCGGCCAGGTGGCGAACACCAACCCCGGACTGCTCGAGTCCACCCTTGGGGTGATCCGGGCCGAAGTGGCCATGATCGCGGCGACCATGCAGGGCGTCACCGACCGCCAAAGGGTCGCCCTGGAATTCGAGCGTCTCCAACTCGACTGGATGGGTTACCGCGTGGAGCTCGCGGGATTGCAGGGAAAACTTCAGCTGGCTGAGGCGGAGCTCGCCCGGCTCGAGCCGCTCCACCGTTCCGGCATCATCACTCCGGAGGCTTTTGATCAGGTCAAAATCAACCGCGACGCCCTCGCCCGCCAGAGTAAGGAACAGGCGGCGATGATCACGCAGATCGAGCCGCGCATCCGCGCGTTCAGCACGCCGGAGCAGCAGGCGGCGGGGCTCTCTTCCGAAAGCGCGGTCGCGGCCGCCATCAAGGTTCAGGAAGCCAAATTGAAACTCGCCGAGGAACAACTTCGCCCCGAGCCCCTCGTCGCGCCCATCGACGGCGTCGTGTCACTGATCCTTCGGCGCGCCGGGGAGACCGTGGTGCCCGGGGAGGTCATCGCCCGGATCAACGCGACCAAGCCCTCCCGCATCACCGGCTTTCTCCGCCAGCCGGTCTCCGCCAAACCAGCACCCGGAGCCGTCGCGACCGTAACCTCGCGCGGATCCCCGCGCGTTTCCGGTCAGGCCAAAATCCTGCAGGTCGGCTCCGCCATGGAACCAATCACACCCTCGCTCGTAGCAGCCCTTCATCTACCTCCCAACCAACCGATCGAGTCCGCGCTGCGTGTCGTCCTCGCGGTGCCGGAGGGGATGAAACTGCTGCCCGGCGAGCACGTCGACGTGAGCCTGCCCTGATCAGGGCAGCTCGTAGATTTCGACGAGGACAACGCCACCCACCGCCTTCTCGCCCGCCACCTGCACGGTGTAATTTCCGGGCGGCAGCGAGGCCACCAACGCCGCGTCGTTGGAGCTGTCGGAGAGACTGAAGGCGCCGACCGAGGCGAAGGACGCTTTCAGCGAGGCGCCCCCTCCCCAATTGTCGTTTGAGGCCAGTTTGGTTTCACCGGAGAAAAGGGTGAGACGCGGATCGTCATCCGTGCCCGTGACCCCGAAGGCCTTCTTCAAGGTGGGCCCGATCGCGCGCACGAGAATCGAACGGGCGGAGCCTCCGCCGACCACGAATCCAGCCGTCAAACCCGCACCGATCGATTTGAGGACCGAGACATTCACGAGTCGCGGCGTCGCCTGCCCCGCCAGTGCGGACGGCGAGGCGTCATACAACTCCGCGATGACGGTTCCCGCCGCACTACCGACGCCCGAAACGATTACCGAGTTGTTGCCCGGTGCCACGGCGGCATCGAAAACCGCGGCGTCGCGCGAGGACGCGCCGGAATAGGCGAACGCCCCTACCTGCAGGAAGGCCCCGGCCACCCCGGAGGAACCGCCCCAATTGTCGTTCTCACCCGCCTTGGCGGCGCCGACGAAGAGCTCCAGCTTGGGGTCAGAATGGGGGTTGGCCACGCCCAGCTGGCCGAGGGACGGACCCGCCGCGCGCACGAGGAGCGGCTTGCTTCCAACCGTGCCGACTCCACCCACGACGAAGCCGAGTGTGAAGGATTCCTCCGCCGCGAGCTCCGTGAGAAGCGACAGATTCACGAGCCGGCCGGGATTGGCGACCGGCGAGCTCCACGGGCTGGAAGGCAAGGTCCCGGAGGCGGTGCGGTAGGTGCGGGCCAGCAGATTGGACGCGTTGGGCAAACGCACGGGCGAGGCGGACAACTTCGCCGCCGCCGCGATACCGCCGCCCGAGGCACGCGGGTCCGAACCGTCGGTGGTGTATGCGACCTGCGTGCCGGGTGCGGGCGTGAGCGTCAGCACTCCGTCCGCATTGGTTATCCCCGGGACCGGGGCGAACTTCGTGTCGATCCAACCGCATTTACGCCGCAGGAAGTCCTTCAGGTTCTCCACCTCCCCCGCCCAGCCGCCGGGGAAACGACTCGCGTTGTCCGGCCACCGTGCGGCATCGCGGGCCGCCGCTGCCGCGCCGATCCGCCGCGCCTGGCCGTCCACAAGAGCGGCCAGATTGGTGGAGGAAAGCTCGTCGCGCCGCAGCCTTTGCCAGCGGTCAATCCATGCCTGCAGGAAGTCAGGGTCCTGCACCAGCATGCCCCACCAGCCGTAAGTCCAGGGATCAACCGCGCCCGCCCCGACCGACCACGCCTCGGGAATCACCGTGCGGGGATCGCCGCCTCCCAGCGCGCGATCGTAATCCCAGAGCGGACCAGCGACCAGTTTCCCTCGCCGATCCTTGTGCAGGTACGCGCTGCGGATGAACCCGTCGGCGTTCATCGAGAGCGTGTTCAACAGGTGGTAGTCCACCCAAGCGGCGCGCTCGATGAAGTCGAGGTGGGTGCGCTGGCGCCAGCCCGCGGCAAGATCGGCATACAAGGCATCCTCGAAACCCTGCACGTAGGAACGGACATACTCCTTCTGCGCCGGAACCAGATCCGGCCCGCTCGGATTGGTAACAATAAGCGCGTTCGGAGCACCGGGGTAGTTACGGCTGGTCTGGAAACTGAAGTCCTCGGCCGCGGGAACATCGAACTTCATCAGATAACCGCCGGTGACATCCGACCCCGTGATGTCTTTCGAACCCAGCGTCGCGAGGTCGACCCGGCCGGGTGCGATCCGCAACGCGTCGGTCAGGATGTAGAGACCGGCATAATCAGCCTGGTCCAGATCGCCTCCATCCGTGTTGAGGAACAGCTCGATCGCCTGCGTGCGCGGCGCCCAGTGGCCCAGCCGGCCGGCTAAGTCGTACATCAGCACGTTGTGCAGGTAGGTGGGATCGTACGTCCAGGGCCCCACCAGCACCCACGTGTCAAAGGAAGGCAGGCCGAACAGCCCCTTGGCGTTGTCCCGTCCTTCCGCATCGAGGAGTCTCACCGTGTAACCCTTCTTGGGGAACTCGGCGGACGATGACCCCCGCACATTGACTGAAAGCGGGGTGGCAACCGCGGGCGCGCCGGTAAGCGCCGTGCCGCCTGCGGCGGGCGGATTCCAAGCGTAGATCCAGCCGGCGCGCTCGCGGCCGTCTTTTTCCAGGCCGCCACTGCCGTGCACGTCGACGACCATCAGCGGCAATTGGCTCGAAAACGTGTCGACCCGCGCGGACCCCGTCGCACCCAAGCGCGCGTAATGGGCCGTGGTCGGCCGCCCGCGCCGCTTGTCGTCAGCGGAAAATACCGCGGCCCGCAGGACCGTCGATGCACTGATGCTGATCGGGCCGCTATACAGCGGGGAGTCCGCCGTCGGCTCCGGAACGACCGCCCCGGAGGCACCGGGACCCGCCAGGACATATCGGATTTTCTGCCCCTCCCCCGCTCCGCTCAAGGTCACCGCGAGCGTCCCGGAGAATGGACCAGAGGTGCGGGAAAGGGTGACGAGCTCCGTGAGCATCAGCGTGTCGGCGCCGCCGTTGCGGGCACGCGGCGTGGGCGCGCGAAAGTAGCCGGTCGCGGCCGTCTCCCCCGCCGCCAGCGTTTGCGTCACACCGTAGGAGAAATCATCCAGTTGAGGCGGATACTTCGTTCCAAACTGGCTGGCCACCGTAACACCGTCGGGCCGGACGAGGCCGAGGTACCCTCCGCCCGCGTCGAGCTCGAAGTTCGTGTGCAGCTCCGCTCCGGGTTCGCGACGACTCTTGCCCGAAGCGAAAACCACCAGAAAGCCGCCCGGAGGGACAGTCACCTCGGGAAACTGCCATTTCTTCAGGTCCTTGGCGTCGTCCGTCAGAAACCACCCGGAGAGATTCACGGCGGTGGTGTCCGGATTATGAATCTCGATCCAGTCGGAGAACTTTCCATCGACATCAGCCAGTGTGCGGGCGTTCGCGGCCATGAACTCGCTGATCACTGGATCCGCCCGCAAAGCGCTCATGACCGTCACCAGCAGGGCGACGGCGACTGTTCCGGGGTAGAATCGCATGGGGGGCGTTCTGGCCGTGTGACCGCGGGAGGCAACCATCTCCTCCGCTCTTCCTTGCCGGCGAACCGCGCCCGTGGAATGCTACGACAAACCAATTTCCCCCGTCACGTCCTTACTGGAAAATCCGTCGATGCCTCTGCTCAGGCTACTGAACAGCCTCATCACCGCCCTCGTGGTGTTCCTCGCCGCGGCTCCCGGCGCCCTTGCGCAAACCGCATCGCCCTTCGCCGGCGGAGCGTGGTGCGGCAATGTGACCGCGTCCACCGCCACCGTGAAGGTGCGGCTGGCCTCGCCGGGACAGGCGGTCCGGCTGGCGCTCGCCACCAACGCGAAACTCGACGGCGCGATCTACACGGCATCCGTTGTTTCGAGCGCGGCGACCGGCAACATCGTGACCTTCAACCTCGGCAGCCTCGAGCCGCAGACCAGCTATCACTACGGCCTGGAGGTCGGTGGCGCGCTACGGGAGGAGGCGGTCTCCCGCGGACGCTTTCGCACCTTCCCGCGTGGAGCCGGCTCCTTCAAACTCGCCCTGATTGGCGACGGGGACCCTCGCGACACCGACGCGCGCGTGCATGAAGCGGTCGCGGCGGAGGACCCGCTCCTGCTGCTCTACAACGGGGACCTGCACTACGGCGATATCGGCACGACCGTGGTGGAGGACTACCGCACGATGATCGACGCCGTGCTGAATCACCCCAAGCAAGGCGCCCTCTTCCGCAGCGCACCGGTCGCCTACATGTGGGACGACCACGATTTCTCCGGGGGCAACAACAGCGACGGCACGGCACCCGGAAAAGGCGCGGTTACGACCGCCTACCGCGAGCGCGTTCCCCACTACCCGATCGGTCCCAGCGACGGCACCATCGGGCAAGCGTTCACCGTCGGCCGTGTCAGGGTGCTGATGAGCGACCTGCGCAGCGCGGCTTCACCGGCGTCGCTGCCCGAGGGCAACGGCAAGACCAAGCTCGGTGCAGGCCAGAAAGCGTGGCTGAAGGAGCAGTTGGTCGCGGCCCGCGACGCCGGTTTCCCGCTTATCATCTGGATGAGCCCCGTGCCCTGGATCGCCCCGGCCGCGCTCGGCGACGACTCGTGGGGCGGCTACGCCACGGAACGCGCCGAGATTGCGGACTTCATCCGCGACAACCGTATCCGCAACCTGGTGATTTTCTCCGGAGACATGCATGCCCTCGCCTACGACGACGGCACGCACTCCGACTACGCGACCGGCGGCGGCGCACCCATCATCGTCCTCCACTCCACCCCCTTGACCCGGGACGGCAACGCGAAGGGCGGGCCCTACACGGTCGGGCCGTTCCTGGGCAGCCAACAGTACGGCATCCTCGAGGTGACGGACACGGGAGGGACCACGATTCAATGCCGTTTCCGCGGGATGCGTCTCAACGAAGGCGCCAAGTTCCTCGTGCAGTTCAACGCCTCCGCCGCCTCGGTTGAAACACGCTCCGGCGCGCCCGCCGACACCACCGAACGCGTGCTGGTGAACATCTCGGCCCGCGGCCGGGTGGTTTCAGCCGGGGACTCGCTCGTCGCCGGCTTCGTTATCGCGGGAAAAAGCCCGCGCACACTGTTGATGCGCGCGGTGGGCCCCTCCCTCGCCGCCTTCGGCGTGACCGACGCCATAACCCTGCCGATGATCTCTCTCTACCGCGGCTCGAGTCTCGTCGCGAGCAACGAGAATTGGGGTCTCCTTGACGCCCCGCGGCTTACTGCCGCCTTCGACCGCGTGGGAGCCTTCCGGCTCTCCGGCGCCGAAAGCCGCGATGCAGCCCTCCTGCTCACCCTCGAGCCGGGCGCCTACACCGTGCAGACCAGCAACCTTGCGCGTACCGCCGGCTCGGTGCTCCTCGAGGTTTACGAGGTGCCGTGAGCGTCCCACGGGCCTGACTTATTCCATGGGCTCGGAACGTCTGACGCAAATCGCGGCCGACGCGGTGGGTGCGGCGCAGCGGCGCCTGCCGCCCGAACTGCGCGCCCTCGCCCGCGGAGTGGCCGTGCACTACGAGGAAAAACCGGGAGCCGACGTGATCGCGGAGGGGTTTCCAGCCGATATTCTAGGTCTCTTCACCGGCTCATCGCACGGCACCGAACTGAGCGCAGACCATCCCTCTCCGCCGCAAATTCTCCTCTACCTCGATAATCTTCAGGACTTCGCGGAGGGGGACGAAGAGATCTTCCGGGAGGAGGTGGAGCGGACGTATCTCCATGAGCTTGGGCACTATCTGGGATGGGATGAGGATGAAGTGGCAGCACGCGGCCTCGATTGAAGTCGCTCCATTCCGCCGGCGGGAACTGATCGTAATCGGCGCTTTCCAATCCACCCGGCGCTTGTGTATTGTCCCGACCCTCCGACTTTTCGAACCGTCATGAAGAAATTCCTGCTCCTCATGCTCGCCCTCCTGGCGGGTGCCCCGTTCGGCCGCGCCGACACCACGCGTGCGGATCTCGTGGCCCGGGTTGAGTCCTGCGAGGCGATCCTGCAGGATTTCCAAGCCCGCTCCCGTACCGCGATCCCGGCCGCTGTCTGGCAGCGGGCCCGCGCGGTCATCATCCTCAATCAATTCAAGGCGGGTTTCCTGCTCGGGGTTCAGGAAGGTTACGGTGTGATCATGGTGAAACGCGCCGACGGCCGCTGGAGCATTCCGGTGCTGATCAGCGCAGGAGAGACGAGTCTCGGTTTCCAGCTGGGCGCCAAGGCGGTGGAGAGTGTTTTTATCGTCACGGATGACGCCACGCCGCGGATGCTATTCAACCGCCGCTTCAACCTCGGCGTCGATGCCAAGGCCGTGATCGGACCCAAGGCCGCCGAGGCCGAGCGCGTGAACGAGGAACTGCTGCGCACACCGATGCTGGCCTATGTGAAGTCCGCCGGCGTGTTTGCCGGTGCGACGGTTAGGGCCGGCCGCATCTCACGGAACGACAAAGCCAATTTCTCGCTCTACAACACCCGCTACACCATGCCCGAGCTGCTTTACAGCGACTGGGTGCAGCCTCCCGCCGAGGTCCAGCCGTTGATGGCGATGGTGCAGCGTCTCGCGCCCTGAGCGCGTTTCAGCGCGCCCGCAGGCGCTCAACCAGCAGGTCCAAAGCCGCATCGGCCACTTTGGCCTGAGCCTCGGTGCGGCTGCAGCCGGAACAGTCGATTCGCAAAACGCGGACTAGTTTCGGCTCCCCTCCCGCCGCTGCCGCAAGAGCGACCCAAGCGAAGGGATCGGCCACGCCGTCGGCGGGCGAAGGCTCGGCGTAGCCTGTCGTCGCGAGTGCAAGGTCGGCCCGGAACAACCGGCAGGCGCCGAGCGCCATCTCGCCGGCCACGCGCTCGGAAACGCAATTCACCGCGGCGGCGTGCGTCTCCTCGACCCCCAACAGTCCCACCTTTTGCGCCAGAGTGTAGGCCGTGACCCCGCCGAGAAAAAACCCCGAGGCCCCGGGAATCTCGGTGATGCGCGACTGCAGACGGCCACCCGTCATGCTCTCCGCGACCGCGAGCCGCGGCCGTCCAGAGGCGGCGAGCAACAGCGATTTCAGGTCGGCGGGCGCAGCGTCCATAGTCGACTCAACCCAGCTCCAAACCGACGGGGCAATGATCGCTCCCGCGCACGTGCGGCTCGATCCACGCACGGCGGAGCCGCGGCCGCAGGGCTGCGCTGGCCATGACGTAGTCGATGCGCCATCCGATGTTTCGCTCCCGTGCACCCGCACGGTACGTCCACCAACTGTAATGCCCCGGGCCCGGCTCAAACACCCGGAAGGTGTCGATAAACCCGGCGCCAAGATACGCGCGGAATCCGTCGCGCTCCTCGTCGGAAAACCCCGGGTTGCCCACGTTCTCCTTCGGCCGGGCGAGATCGATCTCCTCGTGCGCCACATTCAGGTCTCCGCAGAAAAGCACCGGCTTCCGCTTCTCCAGGCGCCGGATATAAGCAAGCAACGCGCGGTCCCATTCCTGCCGAAAGGCCAGTCGCGCCAGCTCATGTTGCGCGTTCGGAACGTAAACGCACACCACGAAACAATCCGCGAACTCGGCGGTGATCGCCCGGCCTTCGGCATCGTGCTCGGGCCGGCCGATGCCGTTGATCACGGCCAGCGGACGCTCCCGGGAAAGCAACGCGGTGCCGCTGTAGCCCTTCTTGCCCGCCGCGTTCCAGGCCACCTCATACCCGCGCGGCCACTCCACATGCTGCACGTCACCGGGCGTGGCCTTGACCTCCTGCAGGCAGATCACGTCGGCCCGCGAGGCCCGCATCCAATCCAGCAGGCCCTTGCCGAGCGCCGCGCGCACGCCGTTCACATTCCACGAGAGGACCTTCATCGCCGGCAACATCCCGCCCGCGCCGCCGTTCGCAACGCTCTTCTTGCCGCGCTGGGAAACAGGACGCTGTTGCCTCGGACCTACCGGGCCACACGCTCTCGGGCCCTTCCTTCATGGCCGCCTTCGCTCCTCTGCAACTCGGACAACGTATCCCCGGCGGGGTGCACTCCGTGTCGTGCAGCCTGCCTACGATGCGCGACGTCCGCGGCTACGAGGAGAAGGATCCGGAGACGATGCGCGCCCTCAGCTCGGGCTACCCGCGCTTCGTCGTTCATCCGTTCGCCCGCCGGCTCACGGAGCACCTGCTCTCCTCAGAGCCCGCACTGCGCGGCCGCGACCTCTGGTTGGTGCCATCGGAGGGCGCGACAAAGCGCTTCACCTCACACCTCGGGACCGGTTCTGATGCACGGCCCTTCGCGCGTGACGGGCTGCACGGGGTGTCGCATCCGGTTTCGCCGGAACTTTCCGCCCGCGCCAAGACCTACCTGCAGAACACTGGTGGCTTCCTTTCGTCCCGCGAGGCCGAGGATCACCTCGTGCGCCTCGGATTGCTGCCCGCGACGCAGTCCGAAACCCTCTACCCGGGCAACGCCGCCGGACACGTGCGCGCTGAGCTGCGGTCGGCGCTGAACGCGGCGGCCGACGCCGACCTCTTTCTCGCGCCCAGCGGCATGAACGCGGTGTGGGCGGCCTTCCGCGCCGCGGCCGCGCTGCAGTCGGCGCGCGGCCGTACCGTCTGGCTCCAACTCGGCTGGCTCTACCTCGACACCATCGCGATCCTGCAGCGCTTCACCGGCGCTCCGGGCAACCACATCCACATCCGTGATCCGCTAGATCTGCCGGGGATCGAAGGCGTCCTCACTTCGCTGGGCGCGCGCGTGGCCGGCGTGATCGCCGAGGTGCCCACCAACCCGCTGATCCAGACGCCCGACCTGCCGGCCTTGGGCGAACTGTGCGGTCGCCACGGCGCGCTCCTCATCGTGGATCCTTCCATCGCGTCGATCCACAACGTCAACGTGCTGCCGCACGCCGATCTGGTGGTGGCTAGCCTGACCAAGTACGCCGCCAGCGAAGGCGACCTCACCGCGGGCCTCGTTGCGGTGAACCCCGACGGCCGCGACGCCGCCGCGCTGCGGCAAGCACTGCCGGCGGAAATCGAACCCGTTTACCCGCGCGATTTCTCCCGTCTCGCGGCCCAGATCGGCAGCACGCGCGAAGTGCTGGCGCGCATCCACACCACTACCGCACGCGTCGCGGCATTTCTGGAGTCACATCCCGCGGTGCGTGAAGTCCGCTGGGCCCTGCAGCCCGTCTGCGCCGCGAACTTCCGCCGCATCGCTCGGACGCCTGACGCGACCGGTGGCGTCATCACGTTCACGCTGCGCCGCAAAGGGGCGCTCGAGCCCTTCTACGATCATCTGCGCCTGCCGAAGGGCCCCAGCTTCGGGATGAAAACGACGCTGATCTGCCCGTTCATGTACCTTGCGCACTACGACCTCGTCACCACGCCATCCGGACTGGCCGAGCTGGCGGCGAGCGGCGTCGACCCCGACCTGCTGCGGCTCTGCTGCGGCACCGAACCGGCGGAGGATATCATCGGGGCGCTCGCGGAAGCATTCGAGGCCGCGAGGTGATGGCCGTCTCCTGCACCCTGGCGATCAAGGCCATCCCCAACGCGCCACGCAGTGCGGTGGCCGGCTGGCTTGGGGAAGCCCTCAAGGTTAAGGTGAAGGCGCCGCCGGTCGAGGGTCGCGCCAACGAGGCCCTGTGTGAATTCCTCGCCGATGAACTCGGCCTGCCCAAGCGCGCCGTCACCGTCCTGCGCGGGGACACGTCACGCCTGAAGCTCATCCGCATCGAGAGCCTCTCCGAGGCCGAGGTCCGGGCGCGTCTCAGCCCGGCCGGCAACTCTCACGCGGGTGCATCCCGCGGAACGTCCGGCACGTAGCCTATCCAAATGGACAACCACCTTTACCGAGTACTGCTGCTCGCGGCCTCCACCGCGATTCTTTCCCCCGCCGTATCCGCGGCATCCGCTCCGTCCGGGCGCCCGGCCGCGGCCAAGGTGACGTTGACACTGGAAAGTGGTTTCACCGGTCAAACCGATCTCGAGGCGGGCGGCGCGTCCGCGGGTGGCATCTCCGTCTTCCAGACGAGCGCCAAGCTCAACGTTCCCCTGCCTCCGTTCAACGCCAGCTGGTTTCCGGGCGTGAGCCTGAGTTACCGGCACCACCGGCTCGACCGTAAGGCGGGCACGCCGCTGCCCGGCGATCTCCAGAGCCTCAATCTGGGCCTCAACGCCTACGGCATCCTGTCACCCGACTGGACCTTCATCGGCAGCGTGAGCCCCGGCATCGCGAGTTCCGACGGTCTCGGCTCGGAAGGTTTCGGCCTCGGTTTGCTCGCGCTCGCGATGCGCAAATTCGACTCGGACCTCAGCGCAGGTTTCGGCCTGAGGTATGACTCCCGGGCCCGCGGCTTCACGCGGATCCTACCCATCGCTACCTTCGACTGGGCGCCTGCGCCCGGCTGGAAGGCCTTCCTCGGTTTCCCCCGCACCGGCGCCTCGTGGCGCATCGACAACTCCTGGTCGGCCGAGCTCACGGCCGAGATGGACTTCGGCTCGTTCCAAGTGAACGACGACCCGCTGCCCGCCGGCCGCAACAAGCCCGCGCTCAACCGCACGCGGCTCGAGTACAAGGCCGTTCGCGTGGGCCCCGCGCTTAAGTGGGAGGCTTCGCCCGGACTTTCCGCGCGCCTCGGCGCCGGTCTCGTGCCATTCCTCGAGGCGGAGTATGAGCAGCGCGGCTACAAGCTGAAGTCGGGCGGTTCGGCGGGATTCGCCAGCCTCGAGCTGGAGTGGAAGTTCTAACCAGCTGACGTCGCGGCTTCCGGACGCGTAAGGCGCGCCAGCCGCGCCACCAGAAAGAACGCGGCGAACGAAAGTCCGCCCGCGATGCCTACCCAGATCCCCGCGGCGCCGTGGCCGGCGGGGAAACCGAGCCCATAGCCGAGCGGTAACGCGACCACCCAATACGCCACCAGCGTGATCACGGCCGGCACGCGTGCGTCCATGATACCGCGGAGTGCCGCGGCCGCGATCACCTGCACACCGTCCGCCATTTGGAAAATGGCGGCGATCCCGAGCAACTGCACCGCGAGCGCGATCACCGCCGCATCCTCCACGAAACGCCGCGCGATGAATCCGCCGCCGATCCAGAAGGAAAGTGCGAACACCGCCATCACGACGACCCCGAGTCCCGTGATCCCGAACGCGATCGGTCGCAAACGGTGACGTTCGCC
>JBEGJD010000476.1:0-4001 GCA_041184765.1 Verrucomicrobiota bacterium
ACGGCCTTGTCGTCGCGCCACTGCTCGATGTCCTTGCCCATCGGGATGTCCTCCGGCTCCCAGTGGTTGGCCTTCATCTTGCGGTAGAGCTCGTAGGCCCACTGGTACTTCAGCGGCAGGAGATTGAAGGTCATCGTCTCGCGGCCGTTGATGACCTTTTTGGCGGAGAACGCGGCCTCAGCCTTGGCCTGGTCGAGAACGAAGGATTTGGAACCTACTTGAAATGTTTTCTGCATGGCGGTCGGGCGGGAAGGGTCGCGCCGGAATAGGCGCGGAAACCGTTCTGGAATCGAGGATTGGCGGCGGTGCGAACGAAAGTTGTTGGGACTTATTGACGCGTTGCTGACCACAACCGGCTGTGGTCCCACCTCGCGCCGACCCCAACCGATGGGGTCCCTTCCGGCTTCGTCAAATTATTTGTCGGTGAATTTTCGCGCCGGATTGACCGAGTTTTTTTCTTGCGCGCCGAAGGGCGGTTTCACGCGCGCGGGCGCATCCAGCGCGACCGGTCGCCATTAGGCATGAAAACGTATTCAGGCGCCGCACACGCCTGCCGGCCGGAGATCTCTTTCACGCGCACAGCGGACGCGATGGAGAATGTATTCGTTTCTTGGCTACTTTTTACCGTATCCGTTCCGGGTGGTACATGCGTATCTCCTTATCGGATATCCATGCTTCCATCCCCCGGATGGCGCCGCCCCGCTCCGTGCTCGCGCGTCCCGTGCCAAGCCCCATGCTCCCATCCGATGCCCGCCTCCCGCATCCTGACCGCCACGCTGGCGGCCGCCGCCCTCGCCCTCGCCGCGCTCGCCGCCTACCACGCGTCGCTCCCGGCCCCGTTCACTTTCGACGACCGTCCGGCGATCGAGCGCAACGAGTCGCTGCGCCGGCTGTGGCCGCTGTCCGGGCCGCTGTCCCCGCCCGTCACCGCCGCGGGCGCGGCCGGCCGACCGCTCGTCAACCTGAGCCTCGCGCTCAACCACGCGGCCGGCGGTCTCAATCCCGCCGGCTACCGCCTGACCAACATCCTGCTGCACGCCGTCGCCGCCGGCCTGCTCCTACTGTTCATGAGGGAAACGCTGCGGCACACCCTGCTCCGCTCCTCGGCGGCTCCGCTCGCCGCGGCGACCGCCTTGCTCTGGCTCCTGCATCCGCTGCAGACCGAGTCGGTGGTCTGCGTCGTCCAGCGCAACGAGATCCTCGTCGCGATTTTCTATCTGCTCACGCTGCTCGCGGTCGCGCGCGCGGCGGTGGCTCCCCGTCCGTTGGGATGGCAATTAACCGCGATCGGCGCCGCGCTGCTCGGGGTGTTCAGCAAGGAGATCATGGCGACCGCACCGATCGTGGCGCTGCTTTATGACCGGACTTTCCTCGCCGCCTCCTGGCGTGAGGTCATGGAGAAACGCCGGTGGCTTCATGCCGCCCTCCTCGCGACGTGGCTGCCCCTCGCTTGGCTCATCCTCGGTCACGACCAGCGGGCGGGAACCGTAGGGTTCGGTCTCGGTGTCGACATGTGGAGCTACCTGCTCACGCAGTGCGACGCGCTCACCACCTACGTGCGCCTCACGCTCTGGCCGCACCCGTTGCTGGTCGACCGCGGCGTAGCGCTGGCCGGGAGCATCCGCGAAGTCTGGCTCCAAGGCGTGCTCTTGCTGACGCTGCTCGCGGCGACGGCGTTCGCGCTCGCGCGGGCCCCGCGGACCGGCTTCGCCGCGGCGGCGTTCTTCATCATCCTCGCGCCGAGCTCCAGTTTCGTGCCGCTGACCACTCAGCCGGTCGCCGAACACCGGATGTATCTGCCGCTCGCGCCGCTCCTCGCCCTTGGGGTCATCGGCGCCAGCCGCATCCTGCCCCGCGGCCGCGTCGTCGCTGTATTCCTTCTCGCCCTCGCGGCGGGCATCGTCACCCACCGCCGCACTCTCGACTACCTCACCGAGGAGAAACTGTGGACGCAGACGCTGCGCCACCTGCCGGAGAATCCGCGCGCGCACGCGAGCCTCGGCCACGCGCACGCCCGCGCGGGCCGCTGGGAGGAAGCCGCGGCCAGCTACCGCGAGGCGGTGCGCCTCCGTCCTGATTACGCAGACGCCCACAACGACCTTGGCGCCGCGCTGGGCAGGCTGGGACGGACCGCGGAGTCGCTCGGCCACCACCTCCGCGCCACGGAGCTCAAGCCCGACGACCCCGAGGTTCGGTATAATCTGGCGGTGGCGCTCGAAGCCTCGGGTCGTCCTGCCGAGGCGATTCCGCACCTGCGCGCGGTCGCGGCGGCCCGGACAGGATTCGCACCCGCACGCGCCTTGCTCGGAGCCCTGTTGCTGCGCAACGGAGACCCCGGAGGCGCAATCGCGGAACTCGAGGCCGCGGTCACCCTGCAAGCCGAAGACCCGGAACTACGTGTGACTTTGGCCGACGCGTTGCAGGCGGTCGGAAGACTCCGCGACGCAATGGTCCAGTATTCCCGCGCCACCAAACTCCGGCCGGACGTGCCGGAACTGCGGTACAACCTTGGTCACCTCCAGCTGGAAACCGGCGATAACTCCTCAGCCGCCGAAGCCTTCAGGGAAGCGCTGCGACTGAAGCCCGGATGGGTTCCCGCGCATCACAACCTCGCCCTCGCGCTGACGCGCCTCGGCCGGCCCGAGGAGGCGATTCCGCACCATGAGGCGATCGCGCGTGCTGAACCGCTCTCGCCCCAGGCCCACCTCAATCTCGCGCTCACGCTCGCCGCAGCCGGTCGCGTCTCCGAGGCTCGCGCCAGCGCGACCACCGCGCTCCGCCTCCAACCGCGCCTCGAGGCCGCGCGGCAATTGCTGGGCCGGCTGGAGGGGCGCTGAACTCCGCGCGGCGATTCGGTTAATCCTTCGGAAGACGAGCCCGACGGCCTCAGGCGAGATCAACCGGGTCGACGTCGAGCACTTGCACCATGTCGTCGGCCCATTGAAAGCCCGCGCGTAAGCGCTCCAGATCGGCCACAACCTTGGTCACGCCGGACGTAAAGTACCACACCTGCCAGCGGTACTCGTCCTTGATCTTCTCGATCGGCGACGCCGAGGGACCGCGCAGCTCGATGCGGTCACCCAATTCACGCTCCACGAGCTTCGCCCATTGCTCCGCGTAGAACCGCAGCTTGTCGGGATTGGGTCCGCGGAAGAGGTGCTGGATCAGATGTCGGTACGGCGGGTAGCGGAAACTCCGGCGCACCGCCAGTTCCCCGGCCGCGAAACCCGCGAAGTCGGCGCGTTTGGAAAACTGGATCGCCTCGGATTGCGGCGTGAAGGTCTGCACGATCACCTCGCCCGCGCGGTCGCCGCGGCCCGCGCGTCCGGCCACCTGCACCAACAATTGGAACGTGCGCTCGTTGGCACGGAAATCCGGCACATGCATCGAGATGTCGGCGTCCACCAGGCCCACCAGCGTGACATTCGGGAAGTCGAGCCCCTTGCCGATCATCTGCGTGCCGACCAGCACGTCGATCCGCCCCGCACGGAACTCAGCCAGCACCTCGCGGAAACGGTTCTTCCGCGCCATCGTGTCGGTATCCATCCGCTCCACTCGCGCCCGCGGCACGAAGCGTTGCACGGCTTCCTCGACGCGTTGCGTGCCGAGACCGCGCCAGCGGATATCGGGCGCGCCGCACTCCGGACAACGATCGGGCGCACCGCGCTGGTCGCCGCACAAGTGGCAGCGCAGCGTCTCGTCGGTGCGGTGGTAGGTCATCGCGATGCTGCAATGCGCGCAGCCCTCCACGTGGCCGCATTGGCGGCAGAGCATCGAAGACGAGTAACCGCGGCGATTGATGAAGAGGATCGTCTGCTCGCGCCGCTCCAACCGATCGTGGATCGCGCGCACCAGCCGGTCCGAGAGCCCGGAGAACCCACGCTTGCGGGTGACCTCGATGCGCAGGTCGACCACCTCGATGTGCGGGAGCTGCCGGGCGTCGACGCGGTTGGGCAGCTGCAGTAGCCGGTACTTGCCCAGCTCGACGTTGGTGAAGCTCT
>JBEGJD010000477.1:0-6343 GCA_041184765.1 Verrucomicrobiota bacterium
AAACGAGACCGTAGGTCGGCTTTAGCCCCACCACCCCGCACAAAGCGGCCGGCTGCCGGATCGATCCACCGGTATCGGAACCGAGCGTCGCGATCGCCTCCCCTGCCGCGAGCGCCGCGGAGCTTCCACCTGAAGAGCCACCCGGAACACGCGTGAGGTCCCACGGATTGGACGTGGAGTGAAACGCGGAGTTTTCCGTCGACGACCCCATCGCGAACTCGTCGCAATTGAGCCGACCCCAAAGCACGGCGCCGGCACCACGGAGGCGCGTCGTCACTGTTCCGTCATAGGGTGAGATGAAGTTGGCCAGCATCCGGCTCGAGGCCGTGAGGGGCTGATCCTTCACCGCAATGACATCCTTCAGGCCGATCGGGATGCCCTCGAGCGGGCCGCGGGATTGACCGGCGGCACGGCGCGCGTCGGACGCCTCCGCCTGCGCGAGCGCGTCGGCGGCGTCGCGGGAATTGAAGGCCCGGACTGACGACTCGACTGCCTCCGTGCGGGCGATAACGGACCGCGTGAGCTCGACCGACGAGATTTCTCGCTTCGTCAGACGTTGCGCGAGTTCGGCCAGCGTTTGGAAATGGAGCGGGACCGCCATCGAAGTTTACTCCACCACCTTCGGTACCACCACCATGTGATCCCGCTGCGCGGGGGCGTTGCGCAACGCGTCCGCGACCGGCAGGCCCGGACGCGCCACATCCTCTCGCCAAACGTTGTTCACCGCGGCCGCATGCGCGGAGGGTTCGACTCCGCTGACGTCAACCCGGCCGAGCGCTTCGACCCGCGCGAGGATGCCTGCAAGCTGCGAGCCAAAGACCGCTTTTTCCTCCGGCGTGAGCGCGAGGCGGGCGAGCTTCGCAACGTGGTCGATATCGATCCGCGGGGTTTCGGCCATGGTCACTTGCGGATCTGCCACCCCGTGGCGCGCACGATCTCGTCCTGGGTTTTCTGGAAAACGCCGTTCACCTCGTCATCCGTTAGCGTGCGGGAGGCGGATCGGAAGGAGAGTCCGAATGCCAGGCTCTTTTTCCCCGCGGGCAGTCCGGCCCCGTGGTAAACGTCGAACACCTCGACCCGCTCGACGGCGAATGCGTCACCGGCGGCCGCGCGGGCCACCGCCAGAAGCCGCGTCCGGGCGTCCCCCGCGGGAACGTTTTCATCCACCACCAGCGCGAGGTCGCGCAAGGCTGCCGGGAACAAGCTGAACTCGACGAACCGGCGCGCCCCGGCCGCGGCCGGGAGTTTCTCGGGCAGCATGGCGAAACATCCCGCGTAAACCCGTCCCTCGATGCCCAGGGCCTTGAGCAACGCGAGGTTCACCAGACCGGCCTGCGCGGTCCAACCGCGGACGATGTCGCCGTACGCGGCGCAATGCCCAGCCTGCCAGCCGGCTCCGGCCTGCGCGGACGCACCGCCATGCTCCTCAAGCGCGACACCCGCGGTGCGCGCCAACGCAAGCACGTGGTGTTTGGCGGTGAAGAAGTCGGCACCCTCGCGAGCCTTCCACGCGCGGTCTCCCACGGGCTCCGCGATCAAGAAGGCCACGGCCGCGCATTCCAAAGCGTGCCCGCCCTCCTCGATGAATACGCGGCCCGTTTCGCAAAGGCGGGTCGCGACGACGCCACGGGATTGGTTGAGGCGCAGCGACTCCAATAGTCCGCCGAGCAGCGAGGGCCGCAGATGGCTCTGATCGTCCACAAAGGGATTAGCCAGCCCGACATTGTGCGCAGCCGGTCCCGCGGACCACGCGGCAACCTCCTTGGCGGAGCGCAACGTGTAGGTCACGCATTCGTGGAAATCGTGCCCGACCAGATATTCGGTGGCGCGGCGATTGAAGAGCACCACGGGATCGTCGTCCGAGACCAAGGCCGGCGACTGCACCACGGACGGCGGGATCTTCTCCGTGCCGTGGAGGCGCAGCACTTCCTCGACGAGGTCGATGGGACGATCGAGGTCGTCGCGCCAGCTCGGGACGGAGACGGTCCACGCCGGGCCGCGGGCCGGATGGACGGTTGGTTCCTCGCGCGTGACAGAGAGTTCCAAGGACTCGAAGGCCGCGCGCATGTTGGCCGCCGGAATGTCGAAGCCGAGACGGTCGGTGATGAAATCGTGCGTGACGACGATCTCGCGCTGCCAAGGCACATCGCCGCCCACGCGGTAAACCGGCCCCACCACCCGGCCGCCGGCGGTCTCGAGGATCAGGTCGATCGCCCGCCAAGCCGCCTCGAGGGCGGAGTGCGGATCAACCCCGCGCTCGTAGCGATAAGAGGAGTCGGACGAAAGTCCGAGCCGGCGCGAGGTCGCACGCACGGACTGCCGCCGGAAGACGGCGCACTCTAGTACAAGATCGGTCGTCTCCGCGGAAACCCCGGAATCAACCCCGCCCATGATTCCGGCGACAACCACCGGCTTGGCGGCGTCGGCGATGACCAGCATGCCAGCGGTAAGGCTGCGCTCCTTGCCGTCGAGGGTGGTGATTTTTTCGCCCTCGGCCGCGGAGCGCACGATGATGCGCGATCCGCCGAGTCGCTTCGCGTCGAACGCATGGAGCGGCTGGCCCGTCTCGAGCATGACGTAGTTGCCGACATCGACGACATTGTTGATCGGACGGAGCCCGACCGCCGTGAGACGATCCTGCAGCCAGGCGGGGCTGGGACCGATCTTAACACCGGCGATGACATGCGCGGTGTAGAGCGGGCAGTCCTCGACGCTCTCGACGGAAACGCCCGCGAGCAGATCCGGACGGGCCGCCGCGCCGGACACGTCACCGCGGAACTTCTCCTGCGGGTACGTGAGAGGAAGGCGGAACCACGCGGCGAGTTCGCGCGCGATACCAAGGTGCGACTGGCAATCGGGCCGGTTGGGCGTGATCTCGATGTCGAACACGGTATCACCGGGCGGCAGCACCGTGTTGATCGGCAGGCCAAGTTCCGGGCGGTTCGCCAGGACGAGAAGCCCGCTGTGTTCGCCACCGAGGCCGATCTCGTCGGGCGAGCACATCATTCCCTCGGAAGCCTGGCCGCGGATCTTCGATTGCTTGATGCGGAAGTCGCCCGGCAGGACGGCTCCCGGCAGGGCGACAAAGACGCGATTGCCCGCGTCGCAATTGTGGGCGCCGCAGACTATCGTCTTCACCCCGCCCGCGGGGCCGACGTCGACGGTGCACACCGAAAGCTTGTCGGCGTTGGGATGCTTCGCGCGGGTGAGAATCTCACCGACGACGACGTGCTCGAGCTTGGGCGCGCCGGTGGTGTGCACCGACTCGACCTCGAAGCCGAGGAAGGTGATCGCCCGGGAAATCTCCTCCACCGAGGCGGTGAGCGGGACGTAGTCGCGGATCCAGTTGAGGGAAATCTTCATGGCGGCCTTGGATGCGGCTCAGGCAAACTGGCGCAGGAAGCGCACGTCGTTCTGGTAGAAATAGCGGATGTCATCGATCCCGTAGAGCAGCATGGCGAGCCGTTCGAGGCCCATGCCGAACGCGTAGCCGCTCCACACGTCGGGATCGTAGCCCACCGCCTCGAACACGGCCGGGTCGACCATGCCGCAGCCGCCGATCTCGATCCACGGTTTGTTGACCTTGGGCAGGTGCGAGGCGGCGAGGTCGACTTCGAAGCTCGGCTCGGTGTAACCGAAATAGTGCGGCCGGAAGCGCGTCTTGGTGTCTTTCCCCAGCAGCGAGGCGAAGATGTAGTCGAGCAAAGCCTTCAAATCGCGCACGGTGACGTTGCGGTCGACGCAGAGACACTCGAGCTGGTGGAAGTTCGCGCTGTGGGTCGCGTCGGAAGTGTCGCGGCGGTAAACTCGGCCCGGCGAGACGATGCGGATCGGCGGCGCGCCCTTGAGCATGGTGCGGATCTGCACCGAAGAGGTGTGCGTGCGCAGCAGGTAGCGCTCGTCGGCGGCCTTCTTGGCGACATTGCCGAAGCGAGCGCCGGCGGGGAAATAAAACGTGTCCTTTTCGTCCCGCGCGGGGTGGTCGGCGGGAGTGTTGAGCGCGTCGAAGCAGTAATACTCGCTCTCAACCTCGGGACCGTCGGCGACGGTGAACCCGGCCTTGCGGAGGATCCGGCACATTTCCTCGCGCACGAGGGTAAGCGGATGGCGCGTGCCAGGGCCGGCATCGGGCGAAGGCAGCGTGGGATCGACCACCGGCCCGAGCTGCGCGGCCAACTCGGCGTCGGCGATGCGGGCGAGGGCCGCGTCGAGATGCTCCTGGAGGCGGGCCTTGGCCTCGTTGACCAGGCGGCCGACGACCGGCCTCTGCTCCTTGGGCACGGCACCCATCTGCTTCATCAGGGCCGTAAGCTCACCATTGGGGCCGACGTAGCGGGCCTTGGCGGCCTCGAATTCCGGGCGCGCGTGCACCGCGGGCAGTTCAGCGGCGGCCTTGGCGAGGAGGGCGTTGAGTTGTTCCTGCATGAAGGAATTTGAACGGAAGTCGGTAAGAGACAAAAGGGCGATTCGCGACGGGCGCGCGGAGCGCCCAAAAAAGAAGGACGGCATCCCGCGCAGCGGGACCCGTCCTCCGGCGTTCGGGGAAGCGAGCCCGCCCGGGGCTCGCGTCGAGGATCAGGCCTTCGGCGCGGCGGCCTTGGCCTTCAACGCGTCCTGGGCCTGCTTGACCAAGGCGTTGAACGCCACCTCGTCGCGGATCGCGAGGTCACTCAGGACCTTGCGGTCGAGGGTGATGTTGGCGGCCTTGAGGCCCTCGATGAAGCGACTGTAGCTGATGCCGGCGTTGCGGCACGCGGCGTTGACGCGCACGATCCAAAGACCGCGGAACTCGGCCTTCTTCTTGCGGCGGTCGCGGTAGGCGTACTGCCAGGCGTGCTGGACGGCTTCCTTCGCGTAGCGAAAGAGCTTCGATTTGCTGCCGAAGTAGCCCTTGGCGTACTTCAGCACTTTTTTGCGGCGCTTGCGCGACGCGGGACCGTTGGTTGAGCGAGCCATGTTGGTTTATTCCTTTTTGGTTAGTCGCCCGCAGGTCGGCTTGGGTGAATCACCCGCGGAGCGAGGTTTTGGTTTTCAGCCTTTTGGTCTGTAACAGGTTACAGCCCGAACGGCAGGGCGCGCAGGAGCGGGCGCGCATGGCCAACCGCCACCAGCTTGTCTCGGGTCGCACGACGCTTCTGCTTCGTGCTCTTCGAGCCAAGCAAGTGACGGAAGCCAGGCGTGCGGCGCACGAGCTTGCCCTTCGCGGATATCTTGAACCGCTTGGCAATGGACTTCTTGGTCTTTTGCATGGAGAGCGGTCGAAAACAGAGGCCGCCCCACCCCATGGCAAGGGCAATCTTGGGAGCGGATCCTCGGGTAAAACCGCCCTGCCCCGCCCGCTTCAATCGACCCGGCCGGAAAACGACGCGAGCCAGACCGCAATGTCGTCGACTTCCTGCCGCACGCTGCGTTCCGGCGGCTGGCCGGAGTTGCGGTTGAGCATGACACAGAAAGCCAAACGCTCACCGCCGGCCGTCGTGACATAACCGGCGAGGCTGTTGGCGTAGCGCAACGTCCCGGTCTTCGCTCGCACGTTGCCCTCGGCCGGCGTGCCCTTCATCCGCGTGCGCAGCGAGCCGTCGACGCCCGCCACCGGCAGCGAGGCCTCGAAATCCGCCGCCGCGCGGTGACGCATCATCGCGACCAGCAACGCCACCGTGGCGTGCGCAGTCGTGAGATTATTGCGCGACAGGCCGGAGCCTTCCTCGAACTTCACGTCGTCGGCCGGCAACTTCTCCCGTTGCAGAAACGCCCGCAGCGCCGCCACGCCAAGCTCCTCCGTCGTGCGCCCCGCCGGCGTGGCCGCAGTGCGCGACAACTCGGCGACGTGGCCGAAGATCAGGTCGGTCTCCAGGTTCTGCGAGGGCTTCATGAAGCCCGTGATGAGATCGCGCAAAGGCGGAGAGGACGCCTCTCCCAGCGTCACCATTCCCGAGCGTGGCGCGGGTGACTCCGGCCAGCGCACTCCCCGTGCGCGGCCCTCCACGATGATACCGCGCCGCGCCAACGCGGCCTTCAATCCCGCGGCGTACCAAGCGGCGGGCCGCGGCACAGTCACATCCATAACTTCAGGCTTTCCGCCAACCGGCAGACCGCCTGAAAGATAAACGGTCGTCTCGCCGAAAACGCGCACGGGCGTGAGGCGTCGCGGAGCGTCAGGCGCTCCGGTCAGGGTGCGGTTCTCAAGCGAAAGTCCGGTGTACGGATGCAACCACTCGATTGCGCAGGGCTGGCCCGCGGCCGTCGCC
Organism: Verrucomicrobiota bacterium; assembly: GCA_041184765.1. Classification (GTDB taxonomy): domain Bacteria; phylum Verrucomicrobiota; class Verrucomicrobiia; order Opitutales; family Opitutaceae; genus ER46. Next base: position 6,249 of record JBEGJD010000477.1, read on the forward strand.
GGCGTGACACGCACTTCCGCGTAGTTTTGCTCCACGGAAATCGCCGAAATCTCCGCACCGTAGTAGTCGTTGAGATCATCGGCCGTCCACCCGGC
>JBEGJD010000478.1:0-7218 GCA_041184765.1 Verrucomicrobiota bacterium
ACGCCGGGCGACCTGCGGGTGCGCCTCGCCGAGCCGCTCACACGCCGTCCGCTCACTCCGGGCGACGACGAGATCGCCGCCAATCCCCGCAGCCGCTCCGCGCGCCTCCGCGCCCTTCGCCGACTCTGAATCGCGCCGCCGCATGAAGAAATCTCCCTCCGCCTTCGCGAACCAGCTCCTGCTCTGCGTGCTCCTCGCGTTCTGCACCGGTGGCTCGATCGGCCTCGCCGCGGTCTGGCTGCGGCATCAGGTCTCCGTCACCGCTCGCTCCAATCGCGACCTGGCCGCGGAGGTCGCGCGCCTCGAGCGCCTGATCGACGAGCGGAAGACGCTGCTCGAGACCGAGCAGGCGCCCGACAAGCTCCGCGGGCTCAACGCCTCCCTGCGCCTCGGTCTCGTGCCGATGAGCGAGCTGCCCGTCCTGCAGGTCACCGAAAACGTCATCGAGCGCATGGCCCGCCGCGCCAGCTCCGGCCCGCGCCTCGAGACGGCGCTGCCGCCCGCGCCGGTCACCTTCCGCCTCGCGCGCAACTGAACGATGTCCCGCGGCTTCACCTCCAACCGCATCGCCGTCCTCGGCGTGACGCTCTTCGCCTGCTTCGCCGGGCTAGGAGTCCGGCTGGTGTGGCTGCACGTCGTGGACCGCGATTCGATCCTGCGTCCCGTGGTCCGGGCGCGGCCGATGCTGATCCCGGAGACCGCCCGGCGCGGCGACATCCTCGACGCGCGCGGCGCGCGCCTTGCCACCAGCCGCTCGGAGATCGTCCTTGGCGTCGACCCGCACTCACTCGTCCCGAAGGACCGCCGCAAATGGCCTGAGCTCGCGGCGCTGATTGGCATGCCGGAGGACGAGCTGCGCGAGAAGTTCACCCCGCGTTACGCCCCGCCCGCCGGCGAGGCGCCGGCGCCGCGGACGGTGATGAAACTCGCGGCGGACGATGACGGTGATGACAACGCGCCGGCGCTCGCGTTCGACTTTTCCCCGCGTGCGACGCCGCCGGCGGATGCCGTCGGCCACGAGGAGGAGACCGACCCCGCGGCCGATCCCCGGGAGCCGCGTCCGATCCTCTGGGTGAAACTTCGCGACGACGTGCCGGAGTCGCTGCATGAAACCATCCGCCGGCTCAACATCCAGGGAGTGTACGGCCGCCGCGTTTACCGGCGCGTTTACCCGAGTAACCAACTGGGTTCGCACATCATCGGGTTCGTGAACCGCGAGCAGCAGGCGGCCGCGGGCCTCGAGGCCTACGCCGATTTCTACCTGCGTGGCCAACAGGGCTGGCGGCTGGGCGAGCGCGACGGCCGCAACCGCGAGCTGCCTCAGTTCGCCGTGCGCGAAGTGCCGCGTTTCGACGGCTACAACGTGCGGCTCTCGATCGATTCCACGGTGCAGGACATAGTCGAGCAGGAGCTGGCGGCGCTCGCCGCGAAATTCCGTCCGGCCAAAGCCTCGATCATCGTGAGCGACACCGACGGGTTTATCCTGGCGATGGCCAATTACCCGACGTTCAATCCGAACGAGTACAATAAGGTGCCGAAGGACGAGGAGGCGCGGATGAAGAACATCGCCGTGACCGACGTCTACGAGCCGGGCTCCGTGTTCAAGATCGTGCCGGCGGCGGCGGCGCTCGAGGAGCGGCTCGTTTCGGCGCGCACCGTGATCGACTGCGGCGTCGACCGCTCCACCTACAACGGCCGCGTGCTCAAGCTGCCCGCGGAGGACCACGCGATGGGCCGCCTTTCGGTCGCTGAAATCATCAGCCACTCCAGCAACCGCGGCGCCGCGCAACTCGGTATGATGCTCGGCGAGGAGCGGCTTCACCGTTACGCGAGCGCCTTCGGTTTCGGCACCCGGCTCGGGTTCCCCACCGGTGAGGTGCGCGGCACGCTTCATCCGTACAAGAAGTGGTACCCGATCGACATCACCCGCATCCCGATGGGCCACACGGTCTCGTCCACGGTGCTCCAGATGCACCAGGCGATGTCGGTCATCGCCTCCGGCGGCGTCCTTCTGCGGCCCCAGATCATCCGCCAGATCACTTCGCCCACCGGCGACATCGTCTACGCCTACGATCGCGCCGAAATCGGCCGGGCGGTTTCCCCGGAAACGGCGGCGGAGGTCGCGCGCATGCTGATCGGGGTGACCAAACAGGGAGGCACCGCTACCAACGCCGCGATCGAGGGCTTCGACGTCGCGGGTAAGACCGGCACCTCCCAGAAGATCATCGACGGTCGTTACTCCAACCGGCACCACGTCGGCTCGTTCGTCGGCTTCTTCCCCGCGCAGCGTCCGCGGGTCGTCATCTCGGTCGTAGTCGACGACGCCGATCGCACAGCCGCGGGCGGCAACGGCTACGGTCGCGTGGTCGCGGCGCCCTCTTTCAAGCGTATCGGCGAACGTCTGATCCCGATCCTCGGCATCCGTCCGGGCGGTGAGTCCGCGGTGCCGCGGTTGCTCGCCCGTAACGAGGGAGGCCGCCGATGATCGGCTACCTCGCGCGCAACCTGCCGCTGCTCGACACCCTCGGGCCCGCGCCTCGCCGGCGCCGTGCCCCGGCGCGCACCCGCGTTGTGCCGGAGGTCCCGCGTCTCGCGGAACTGCTCGAGGGCTCCGTGGTGGCGGCCAGAGGACCTCTTGGGCGCCCCGTCGGCGGGCTCGCGACCGACTTCCGCCGGGTTGTTCCCGGAACCGTCTTCTTTGCGCTTCCGCAGACGGGAGCCGCGGGCGCCCGCGCGATCGGCGAGGCGGTGGCGCGCGGCGCCGCGGCGGTCGTCATCGATCGTCTGCCGCTCATCCCTCCGACCGCGCGCACGACCTTCGTTCAGGCCAGTGACGTGGCCGGGGCGCTGGCCGGCGCGGCGCGGCGCCACTTTGGGTTTGCCGACCGCGCGATGATGCTCCTCGGCGTCGGTGGCGGGCGTGGCAAGACCAGCGTCGCCCATCTTCTCACTCATCTGCTTGGCGGCGATCAGCGCGTGGGTTTGCTCGGTTCCGTGCGGTACGAGCTCGGAGCGCGGGCGGTGCCGGCGCCGGACGGCGAGATCGACGCGCTCGAGGCGCAGGGACTTTTCGCCCAGATGCGCGATGCCGGTTGCCGTCACGCCGTGGTCGAGGCCGGCTCCGGCGCCCTCGGCGCCCGCGCGGCCGAAGGTTTGCCCTGGGCGGCGGCTGTTTTCACCAACGCGACGGGACCCTCGGGCCCGCTCGACGATGCCGTCGAAACGTGGCGCCGCCTTTTTGCGGGCGATGAAGCCCGCGCGTTGCCGGTGGCGGTGGTTAACATCGATGACGCCGGTGGTGCACGCCTCGCCGCGGAATTACGCACCGCCGGGAGCACGCGCGTGGTGACATTTGGCCACCAGATCCCGGCCGAGGTGCGCGGCGAGGCGCGGGAGAATGGAGCGACGCTCATCCGCTGGCCCGGCGGTGAACTGGAGGTTGTTTCGCCCCTCGTTGGCCGCGAGCACGCGGAGAACCTTCTCGCCGCCGTTGCGACGGCCTGGGCGACCGGTCGCGATCCTCGCGTCGTGCTCGCCCGGTTGCGTTCCTTCGCCGGGGTTCCGGGGCGGCTGGAGCGGTTTGAGACCGACCGGTCTTATTCGGTTTGGATCGATTCGGCGCGTACCGCGCACGATCTCAGGCGCACGCTGTCGACCGTGCGCGCCGTGACGAAGGGCCGGTTGATCGTGGCGCTTGGTAGCGCCGTAGCAGCCACGGCCGAAGCCGTGGTCAGCGAGCTGGCCGACGAGGTTCACGCGGGTCCGGATCGTCGGCGGGTTCTGGCCGCGGCGTTGGCGGCGGCGCGGGAGGGCGACGCGATCCTGGCTGCGGGCCGCGGGCACGAGGCGTATGAGAATCTGGGTGACTTCCGTGTGCCCGGCGATGACCGCCGGCTGCTGCGCGGGCTGCTCGCGCCTGCAGGCGCGGCGGGGGAGGGGAGCTCCTGATGCCGGCGTTCACGGCCGACCAACTCGCCCGCTGGACCGGCGGACGCTGGCAGGGGGAGCCGCGCGCGCCGCTCACGGGGTTCCATTTCGATTCGCGGCTGGTCGCTCCGGGGGAAGTTTTCGTGGCGCTACGCACGCCGGCGCGGGACGGACATGCCTTCATCGGGGCGGCGGCCGCGGCCGGGGCCGGGGCGGCGCTGGTGCGGGAAGCGAATCCCGCCTTCGTCCTCCCGCAGCTGGTGGTCGCGGACCCGCTGGCGGCGTGGCACGCGATCGCGCGGGAGCACCGGCGGGCGTTCCCCGGAACGGTGATTGGAATTTCAGGCAGCGCAGGCAAGACCTCCACCAAGGACTTGCTGGCGCTCCTCCTCGGTGGCGCAGCGAGCGGCGTCGCCGCCACCGAGGGTAACCTTAACAACCACCTCGGCGTGCCCCTGACGCTCACGCGTCTCGATCCGGTGCGCCACCGTTACGCGGTCGTCGAGGCGGGGATCAACGCCCCCGGCGACATGGATCCGCTGGCGGCGATGATCGAACCAGATGTGGCGATCATCACGCTCATCGGTCCGGCGCACATCGAGGCGCTCGGCAGTCTGGACGGCGTCGCGCGGGAAAAATCACGTCTGCCCGCCGCCACGCGCGCGGACGGATTCGCCCTGTTTACGCGCGAGACCGCGGCCTACGCGCCGTTCGTCGCGCTGCGTGTGCGGAAGCTGGTGCTTGAGCGTGCGGATGTCGTGCGCCCGGCAGAACCGCCGCCGGACCGCGCCTACTACGCGGTGACCCAACGGGGAGGGGAGACCGCGGTGGCGATCGCCGTGGGGCCGCCACCTCCGCTTGCGTTCACGATGCCGCGGGTTTCCGACGGCATGGCACAGAACGCCGCGCTGGCGATCTGTGCGGCATGGCGGCTCGGCGTGCCGCGGGACGTGCTGCAGTACCGCTTGTCGTCGTGGCACGCGGGAGCCCTGCGCGGCGAGGTGCGGCGTACCGGTGACCGGCTGCTCTACATCGACTGCTACAACGCGAACCCCGCCTCGATGGCGGACGCGCTGGCGGCATTCCAAGGCATTGCGCCTGCCTCAGCCGCCCGGCTCTACATTTTAGGGGGCATGGAGGAACTCGGTCCCGAGGCGCCGAGCCACCATCGCGCGTTGGGCCGTTTACTGGAGTTGCGGCCGGCGGACCGGGTGCTCGTGACCGGTCCGTATTCCGGCGATGTGCTGGCCGGCCTTCGCGAGGCCGGCGCGGGCCCGGGCCAGATGGAGGAGATTCCCGAGGCGAGTGCGGCCGGTTCCGTGCTGGCGGCGTGGCGCGGCGCGGTTTTCGTGAAAGGCAGTCGCCGTTACCGGTTGGAGGGCGCGCTGGCGGCGGCGGGCGAGGAGGTGACGGTCCATGCTTAGTTATCTCGCCGGGCTGGAAGAGCACTTCGGTCCGTTCCGTCTCTTCGGTTCGATCACCCTGCGCACGATGCTCGCGGCGGTCACCGCGATGCTGCTCGGGTTTCTCTTCGGACCCCGGCTGATCCGGCATTTCCGCCGGCTGAAGCTGGGTCATGGGTACGTCGATGAGCGCACAGCGCACCTTGGCGCGGCTTACTTCGACAAGAAGAACACGCCCACGATGGGAGGCCTGATCATCTTCCTCTCGGTGTTCGGCAGTTCGGTGCTGTGGGCGGCGCCCAACATCTGGGTGATTGTGAGCCTGTTCGTCTACGCGGCTCTCACCGTTCCCGGCTTTCGTGATGATTACCTGAAGGTCCTGCGTCGGAACCGCGCGGGTATCGCCGGCTGGGAAAAGATCGCGTGGCAATCGGGAACGACGCTGATCGCGCTCGCGCTGCTGCTCTGGCACCCGCTCAGCGCCGGCAAAATCCGCGAGCTCTGGGTGCCGTTCCTGAAGCACGCTGCGATTCCCGTCATGCCGTGGTGGCTGCTCCTCGCGCTGCTGTATCTCTGGATCGTCGGCTTCAGCAACGCGATCAACCTCACCGACGGCCTGGATGGCCTGGCGGTGGGTTGCACCATCACCGTCGCCATCGTGTTCGCGATCATGGCGTACCTCGCGGACCACGTCTTCCTCTCGGAATACCTGCTCATCAGCCACGTGCCGGGCACCGGAGAACTGAGCGTGATCTGCGGCGCGCTCATCGGGGGCGGCATGGCGTTCCTCTGGTACAACTCCCACCCCGCGGAGGTTTTCATGGGAGACACCGGCTCTCTCGCGCTCGGCGGCCTGATCGGTGTGATGGCCTTCATGATACACCAGCCGCTCACGCTGGTGATCGCCGGCGGTGTCTTCGTGATGGAGGCGGTCTCGGTGATCCTGCAGGTGGGATGGTTCAAATACACCCGTCGCCGCTTCGGAGAAGGGCGCCGCCTCCTGCTCATGGCGCCCGTGCATCACCATTTCCAGAAACAGGGCTGGCCGGAGACCAAGGTCGTCCTGCGCTTCTGGGTCCTCTCGCTCGGCTTCGCCCTCGCCAGTCTCGCCACCCTGAAACTCCGCTGACCCCATGAACCTCCTCAAAGAAAACGACCTCGTGTTCCCGCTCTCTGCCGGTGCCGCGACGCGCCCCGCGCTTCGTCCGCCCTCGCTCGCCTCGCTGATCCGCCCCGTCCACGGTGTCGTGCTCGGTCGCAATTCCTTCCTGCGTGAGTGGTCAGCCCGCCGCGCGCAATTGGTCGCGGCGGCCCGCGGCCCCGCGGCGGCCGGCCGTTAGACAACTTCCCTCGCGGTCCATACCTTTTCCCGTCTTCCTCCTCATCATGAAAATCCTGAAGATTTTCGGCATCGTCATCGGTATCCACATGTTCGCGCTCCTGCTGATCTTCGCGAACCCGGGCTGCAGCACCGCGCGCAAACCCGCACCGGTGCCGACCGACACCGTGGCCAAGGATGCTCCCGGCGCTGAAGCGACGTCCGCCTCGCTCCCGCCGCCGGCTCCTTCGCCAAGCGCCGCCGTCGTCGCGGAATCGGCCCCGGTTATTCCTGCCGGGGCTCCGTCGGCGCCGGCTCCCGCGACGCCTCCGCTCTTCGACCCCAACGCCCCCGCCGTCGCCGCATCGGCGGACTCCTCGACGGGCGTCCGCTTCATGCCGACGCGTCCGGGCACGCCGGTCGCCGGTGCGCTGCAGGCGGAGAAGGTCGCCGACGTCACTCCGGCGAGCACCTACATCGTGCGGCCCGGCGACAGTCTCTGGTCCATCGCCAAAAAGCATAAGCTGACGGTCGGTGACCTCACCGCCGCCAACGGCATCGCGGCCAACG
>JBEGJD010000479.1:0-2945 GCA_041184765.1 Verrucomicrobiota bacterium
CCGAGGGAGTCATCATCATCGCCGCAACCAATCGTCCGGACGTGCTGGACAGCGCGTTGCTTCGTCCCGGCCGTTTTGACCGCCAGATCTACGTGGATCTGCCCGATCTCATCGGTCGCGAGCAGATCCTGCGCGTGCACGCCAAGAAGGTCAGTCTTGCGGAAAACGTCGACCTGCAGGTCATCGCGCGTGGCACGCCCGGTCTCTCCGGCGCGGAGCTGGCGAACCTTCTGAACGAGGCGGCCCTGTTGGCGGCCCGCCGTGGCAAGAAGAAGGTCGAGATGATCGACGTCGACGACGCGCGGGAGAAGGTGCAGTTCGGCCGCGAGCGCCGTCGCCTGATGGACGACGAGGAAAAGAAGCTGACCGCCTACCACGAGGCGGGCCACGCCTTGGTGCAGGCCGTCCTCGATGACGGACACCTCCCGGTGCACAAGGTCACGATCATCCCGCGCGGACGCAGTCTCGGGAGCACGATGTTCATTCCGAAGAAGGATGTGCTCACCCACGCAAAGAAGCGGATGCTGGGCCAGATCGCCATGGGGCTCGGGGGTCGCATCGCCGAGGAACTGGTGATGGGCGATATTTCCAGCGGCGCCGCCGGCGATATCAAACAGATCACCAAGATCGCCCGCCACATGGTTTGCGACTGGGGAATGAGCCCTCTCGGTCCGATCGCCTACGGGGATCCGCACGACACCGTGTTCCTGGGCCGAGAAATCACGCGCAACGAGAGCCTCTCCGAGGAGACCGCCCGCCGGATCGACGAGGAGATCCACCGGATCATCGATACCGAATATAAACGGGCGACGCAGATCATCTCCGATCACAGGGCGGCCCTCGACAAGATCGCGGCTGCGCTCCTCGAGTTCGAGACGATCGACGGCAAGCACGTCTCGGAAATCCTGCAGTTCGGCGAGATCCGCACCCCCGTAATCACCGCGGCACCGCCCAAGCTTGAGGCGTCGGCGCTGAAGAAGCCGGTGGAGAAGCCGCCGGCGGAGCCCGAGGCGATCAGCCCCGCGGCCGCGCCGAATCCGGCCTGAGCTCATCTCCAACCTCCGGTCCCCGCGCCGGAGGTTTTTTGTGGCCTGAGGATGTCGGGCGCCCCATCCCTTTTGCCCATGAAGATTTGCTGTATCGGCGCCGGTTACGTCGGCGGTCCCACCATGGCGATGATCGCCAACAAGGCTCCGGACATCGAGGTCGAGGTGGTCGACATGAACGCCGCCCGCATTGCCGCTTGGAACGCCGGCACGCTCCCGATCTACGAGCCCGGGCTCGACACGTTGGTGCAGGCCCGACTCGGCAAGAACCTGCGCTTTTCCACGGATGTCGCCGGAGGCATCCGATCTGCCGACATCATTTTTGTCGCGGTCAATACCCCCACCAAAACCTACGGGGTTGGCGCCGGCCGCGCGGCGGATCTGCGTTTCATCGAGTCGGTCGCGCGCACGATCGCCGAGCACGCCCAGGGACCGAAGATCATCGTCGAGAAGTCGACGATCCCGGTGAAGACCGCCGAGACGATCAAGGACATCCTCGCGGCGAACGCCCGTGGATTCACGTTTGAGGTTCTCTCCAATCCGGAGTTTCTCGCCGAGGGCACGGCGGTCGCCGACCTGGAGGCCCCGGACCGGGTTCTCATCGGAGGGGAGCGCACCCCGGGCGGCGAGGCAGCCATCCGGAAGCTCGCCGACGTGTATGCCCGTTGGGTGCCGCGCGATCGCATCATCACGACCAACCTGTGGTCGTCCGAGTTGTCGAAGCTCGTGGCCAACGCGTTCCTCGCGCAGCGCATTTCCTCGATCAACTCGATCTCCGCGCTGTGCGAGGCGACGGGGGCCGACGTCGATGAGGTCGCCCACGCCATCGGGCGCGATTCGCGCATCGGGCCGAAATTCCTGCGGGCCTCGGTCGGTTTCGGCGGCTCCTGCTTTCAAAAGGACATCCTCAATCTGGTCTACCTCTGCGAGCATTTTGGCCTGCCCGAGGTGGCCTCGTACTGGGAGTCCGTCGTGCGGATCAATGATTGGCAAAAGCGGCGCTTCGCTTCGCGCATCGTGCGCTCGCTTTTCAACACGGTGGCCGACAAGCGCATCGCGGTGCTTGGATTCGCTTTCAAGAAGGACACCAACGACACGCGGGAGTCGGCGGCCATCGCGGTATGCCGCGACCTGCTCGCGGAGCAGGCGCGTGTGGTGGTGTACGATCCCAAGGTCCCGGCGGACGAGATTGTCGCCGACGTCGTCGGGAAGGGCCGAGATGAGCCGCGCCTGACCGTGGCGAAGAGCGCTTACGAGGCGGCCGCCGGTGCGCACGCCATCGCGATTGTCACGGAATGGGATGAGTTCCGGACGCTCGACTACGCACGCATCCTGGCGTCGATGCATCAGCCGGCCTTCCTTTTCGATGGTCGCAACATCACCGACCTCGCGAAGCTCCGCGTCCTGGGATTCCGGGCCTCGGGCATTGGAAAGTAAGCTCGGTTCGGTCCGCGGGTTTGGCCGAAGTTCCTGTTGCGCCTCGCGCGATGGCACGACACACCGACGGGCTTTCCCATGCTCGTCCACACCGTCTACTTCTGGCTGAAACCTGAACTCACCGCGGCGCAGCGCGCCGATTTCCGCAATGGCGTCGAGTCCATCGGCGGAATCAAGGCGGTGAAGGCGATCTACGTCGGTACCCCGGCCAAGACGACCAAGCGTCCGATCATCGACGACTCGTACTCGTTCGCACTCACGGTGGTGTGCGCCGATGTCGCCGGTCACGACGCCTATCAGGTCGATCCACTGCACCTGGCGTTCGTGGAGCGGTTCAAGACCTTCTGGAACCGCGTCCAGATCTACGACGCCGAGTAAGCGGCGGTTCGCTGGGCCGCGTCAGCCCGGCTTCACGACGAACGGCGCGAAAAACGAAGCTTGCGCCGCGGGGTAGCGGCCGAC
>JBEGJD010000480.1:0-4420 GCA_041184765.1 Verrucomicrobiota bacterium
TGGCCGCGAACGCCGCACCCGGGCGGCCGGCCAGCACCCCGCCGGTCATAACCGCGCCCATCTCGCGCACCAGCGAGAGCCCGATCATGTCGGCGATCCAGATGTCGCCGCCGAATTGCCGCAGCACGAGCGCGCCGGTGTAGGCGAGCGTCACGCCGACGAGGAAGCTGATGAGGCTCACGATCGGCAGCGCCATCGCCCCGCATTGCTGCATTTCACCGAAGCAATCGGCCCAACGGAACTTGCCCGGGCGCCGCGCGAGCCGCTGCACGCCGAGGACGCATTCGCCGACAAAGCCAAGGATCGCGCGCGCCTTCGCCAGCGTGTCGGCGGTCGCCAGCCCGACGTTGGTGAGAAAACTCTCCGCGCGGTCGACCGGCACGCTCGTCTCGTGGGAACGCGCCAGTTGCGACAGCACCTCCCGCAGGTTCGCCGGCAGCGCGTCGGTGTCGCACGCGATCCCGCGTTCCCGCGCCCATTGCTGGGCGGAGAAAATGAAGAGCGGCAGCGAGCTGTCCCAGCGACCGAGTTCTCCGGCGCGCAAACGCACCATTCCCGGGGTGCGTCCCTCCACAAGGCCCCGCCACGCGGGCCGCGCCGCGGTCACCCGCCAGACGCCCCCGAGGAAAACCTCGAGATCATCGCCGGACCACGCGGCGCGCGCGACGGCGCGGGATGGCTCGGGGGATTCGGGCATGCGGTGATTTCACCGCGGCGGCCGATGCGCGCCAAACCAATTTTCCCCGCGGCCGCAGACGTCTCAGTGGCTGCCCCGTCAATGGCGCGTTTTGCGCTCTCGTGGCGGCGGCCCGGAACCGGGATCGCCGCGAAGGGGCGCACAAGCCGCGGAAACCGGGCTCTGGCAAACGGGCCGGGGCCAACACTGATGGAGGGGAGCGACCCTCCGTTACCTCCGTTTGCTCCTGTCGAACGGCTTGAAACAGGAGGCAACCGAGGCAACGGAGAGCGAGCGCACAATGCTCCGACGCCTTCATCGCATGCAGGCGACCGCACGGGTTTTCCTCTCATCCGCGCCATCAGCGAAATCCGCGGTCAAAGTTCCCGATCGTCAAATAGCCTTCGGCCACACGTTTGACCGTAGAGTCCGGGGTCGCCGGACCCCGGCTACAAACGAACCCACGTTATCCGCGTCGATCCGTGTTCATCCGTGGTTGAACGCTCGCGAAGCGGTCAGGAAACGCCTTCGGCTGTCGGCACTCGAGATGATCCGAGGCTGCAGCCTCGGCTACACCGAATCCAGGGTGCCGTGGGTTTCCGCGTGTTCCGAGTGTTCCGTGGGCCCAAATCCGGATTCCTCCCATTCGGAGATTATTCCCCGCCCCGTTTGCCGCACTCGTCTCCTGCGTCTCCCGCGTCTTTCACGTCTCACCCGTCTCCCACGTCTTCCGCGTCTTCCCAGATCCGCTAGGTTTTCCTCGTTTCCCGCGCCCCGTGGCGCCACTTTCCGCGGCCTCCATGCGCCGCACCGACACGCTGCTCCTTGATCTCGACGGCACCCTGGTGGACGCCTTCACGACGATCCACCGGGCGTATTGCCATGTGCTGCCGCGGTTCGGGCTTCCCGCACCGTCGCTCGCGGAAGTGCGCCGCGCCGTCGGCGGCGGGCTGGAGAACGCCATGCGGCGATTCCTGCCCGAGGACCAGATCCCGGCGGCGGTGCGGGAACACATCGCTTACACCGAGAAAATCCTCCTCGACGACGTGGTCCTGCTACCCGGTGCCCTGGAGCTGGTGCGCGAACGCGCGGCCGCGGGCGTGAAGCTTGCGGCGTTCACCAACAAGCGCGGCGACCACTCGCGCCGGATCTGCGCCCACCTCGGCCTCACGCCGCACCTGCGCGGCATCTTCGGCGCGAAGGACACCCCTTGGATCAAACCGCAGCCCGAGTTCGCCGCCCACGCGCTCACCGCCCTCGGAGCCGAACCCGCATCGACGCTCCTGGTCGGCGACTCACCCTTCGACGTCGCGGCCGCGCGCAACGGCGGTTTTCCCTGCTGGGCGGTGACGACCGGCACGCACGAGGCCGCTCCGCTGCGCGAGGCTGGCGCCGAGCGGATCTTCGCCGGGCTGCCGGAACTGCACGCCGCGCTGCGGGCGGCCGGAGGTTGACCGGACCGGCGCGGACGCCAAGCTCCGCCCCCGGGTCCCCGTAGTTCAACGGATAGAACCGTCGTTTCCTAAACGACTAATCCGAGTTCGATTCTCGGCGGGGGCACCATCCCGCCGGCCGCGTCCGCCAACCTCCCGCGCCAGCAAAGCATCCCAGGAGCAACGGATCGCCGCCTGGATCCGGATGAGCGTGGTCGACTTGGGGTTGAGCTCGCCGGCCTCGATCTTCTGCACCGCCCGCGGATGAAGATCGATGAGCTCCGCGAGACGTTCCTGCGAGAAACCATGGGCCTTGCGGGCCGCCTGGATGTTATCACCCAGGCGCGCCAACATCCCGGCATCCCCTTTTCTCCTCCGCGGCGGCACAGTCCAGCTTGACGGAATTGCGGTTTGACCACCACGCCCCATGAAGGCGTGATAATGAACATGCGGTTAGTACCTGCTCGCCCGTGGTTCAATTCCGCAATTCTGTGTCAGATCCCGAACGACTTTCCCTCGAAGCGGCGCTGCTCTGGGCCACGCTCCCCGGCGGCGTCAAGCAACGCGCCGTCAACCAGGCATGGTGCCGAAACTGCCGCGACCGCGTGGCGCTGGCGCCCGGCTGGGCCGGGCGCATGGAGGCGGGAAAACTCCTCCTAAAGGGATCGTGCCCCCGCTGCGGCTCGCCGATCACCCGGATCATCGACGCCACCACGGCGGAGCCCCCGTCGAGCTGAACCAACGGCCGCGTCCCGGAAACTTCGGATGCCGCCTAGGCGGCCGGTGCGGACGAAACGCCCGCCGCCCGGGCCTCTTCCTTTTTCACCAGCGCGTCCACGACCACCGCGGTGGTCACGTCGCAGCCGACGTTCGTGGCGGTGCGGCACATGTCCAGGATGCGGTCGACCCCGAGGATGATGCCGATGCCCGCCGGATCGATGCCGAAGGTCGCCAGCAGGCCGGCGATGAGCGGCAGCGAGCCGCCGGGGATGGCGGCGACGGCCACCGCGCTTAGCACCGAGAGCAGGAGCAGCGTGAGTTGCTGGCCCACGCCGAGGTCGACACCGAAAACCTGCGCCACGAAGAGCACCACGCAGCCCTCGTAAAGGGCGGTGCCGCTCATGTTCATCGTGGTGCCGAGCGGCAGGACGAAGCCGGCGGTGCTCGGGTTGAGCCGCAGGCGCTCCGTCGCGTTGCGCAGCGCCGCCGGCAGAGCGGCCGCGCTCGAGCTCGTCGAGAACGCCGTGACGACGACCTCCTTGATCGCCGCGAAATACTCGCGCGGCCGCCAGTTCGTCCAGACCCGCAGCCAGATCGACATCGTGCCGAACAGGTGCAGGGCCATCACGGCGATGCAGCAGACGACGAAGACCCCGAGCGCGATGACGATGTCGATGCCGACGCGCACGACGACGCTGTAGATCATCGCCGGCACCGCGTAGGGCGCGAGGCGCAGCGCGAATTGCACGATGGTCGTCATGAGCTCGTTCACGGTCTCGAGACCGTCGAGCAGGCGCGCGCGGCGTTGTTCCGAAAGCATGGTTCCCGCGGCGCCGACGAGGATCGCGAACAGGATGAGCGGCAGCACGTCACCGAGGGTCGTGCGGGTGTTGCCCACGAACGCACCGAAGAGGTTCCGCGGCATGAACATCTCCACGATCGTCATCAGCGTGAGACCGGCCTGCTGCTGGTTGGCCACATGCTTCTGCGCCGCACCGCCGTAGGCCGCCATCACGCTTTCCTTCGTGGCGCTCGAGATGAAGTCCCCCGGCTGGACGACGTTCATCACGACGAGCCCGAGGGCCACCGCGATGCCCATGTTGAGGAAGAAGAAGACGAACGTCTTCCCGGCGAGCGGACCGAGTTTCTCCGGGCGCCCCAGCTGCACCACCCCCGCGGCGAGCGACGCGAACACCAGCGGGATGATCACAAAGAACAACAACCGCAGGAATACCTGGCCGAACGGTTCCAAGACCTGCGTGGCAACCGTCTGAGCCCAAGCCAGCGCCGGCGGCCAGATCTTGCCGAGCCCGAGGGTCAGCACGCCGGCCACCAGCCCGAGGGCGAGGCCGCGGAGAATGCGGTTGGCAAGTTTGGGGTCGGAGGGGCTCGACATCGGCGAACGGGATTTTCGCGCACCGTGGAGCCGGTGCGCCGGGTTGTCCAACGGCTTCTCTCCCCCGCTTGCCGCCTGTCGATTGCACATCACCCTCGACCCGTGACCGCCCGCCTCGCGCCGTCCGCCCCGTTCTCCGCCGTGCTCCTCGCCGCCGGGCGGTCTACGCGCATGGGAAGCGACAAAGCCCTGCTC